>MFTF01000014.1 GCA_001786745.1 Candidatus Nomurabacteria bacterium RIFCSPHIGHO2_01_FULL_36_23
CTTAGCTCATCTGGTAGAGCGCCTCATTTGCAATGAGGAGGCAAGGAGTTCGAGTCTCCTAGGGTCCACCAGACAGGAAATTGCAAGTTTTTGTGCACAGGGCCGCCTTCGGCGGCCACCAAATCGTAAGGAATTTTCGGGGAAAAAAGCAGTTGGCGATTCTGCAAAATGCAGTCCGAGCCGATATTTTTATCAGGTTCTTTGGCAGTTTTTAAGTTCAGGATTTCGGTTCGGAATTTTTGGCCAGACCCCCGCCGTCGCAGGCGGCGAAATGCGTCCGAACTATTTTAAGAATAGATCACAATTCCGAATTTGTTAAAGAAGTTGCTTGATATTTCTAAGAAAAAATTTTCTGAATTTTTTCCCAAGGTACAGATACGAGCAGTGTGCCTAAAAATACGAGCGCGAGTCCGAGACCCGCTTGAAACGTTATACCCTCGGCAAGCACTATTATTGCCAGAATGGCTGTGAACACAATAGAGAGCTTATCAATCACAGTTACGACCACTGTCGGACCAACAGATAATGCTTGATAAAAAAATAACCATGACAAAGCTCCTCCTAGACTAGATAAAATTACAAAAACCCACTGCCTTGCTGAAAGTGAATTAAGCACTGTCATAGATAATTTACCAAATGATAAGGCCGTGATGGACACAATAATTGCCATTATAATGCCGCGAATAGCGGTGAGTAGATTCGCATCAACATTTCTGAGTCCAAGTTTGGCAAAAATGGTTCCGGCGCTAGCCATAATCGCTCCAAGCAAGGCGTAAATTATGTACATAAAAAGATTATAGCAAATCTATAGAAATAAATATCCCTAGCTTAAAAAATAAAATAATGCTATAATAGAAACAAAGGTCGCATTATTAATTTATAAATAATTTTTAAAATATAAATATATGGCTGATCAAACAATGTATGAAAAATTAAAGGCAAAGTGCCCATGTGATTCTGGAAAATCGTATGTGGAATGTTGCGGTAGAGATGAAATGTGCCCTTGTGGTTCCGGTAAAAAAGCAATTGATTGCTGTTTTGTAAGTCCAGAAACTCACAAAGAATAACTTTAAGAATATCAGAAAAACAAAACCCGCCTTTCGGCGGGTTTTGTGGCACATACATTGTTCACGATAAATGTGAGAATTGCCTCACACTCACAACGCGAGTATAGCATAGTTGAAATAAAAATGCAAGTGGGGTATGCTGTAAAAGCAGGTATTGGATAGCTACCCCGCCCTTTTTTAAAAAAAGGCAGGGAGGAAAGTCCGAACACAGTCCTGACCGCAAGGTCGGAAAAGACGGTAGTGGGTAACACCCGCATATAGCGATATATAGGTGCGAGCAGAGACGTTCTTGAGTGAAAACAAGAGAGCACCCCGAGAACAATCGAGGGGCGAATCCCTATAGTAATATAGGGGGTGAAACGGCTAAATCCTTACCCCTGTGCAAGATCGTGCCCAAGCTCCATTTCAACAAAAGTGGGACTGGGAGAATCGCTTGAGCCCGAGCGTAAGCGAGGGCCTAGATAAATTGCTATCATTCTCCGCGCAAGCGAAGAAAACAGAATTCGGCTTATAAATACCTGCAGAAAAATGAAAATCCCCCGCCAAAAGCGGGGGATTTTCTATTGCAAAAATTCTTAAAAAAATTAATTTAGCATTAGTATGCGACCGCTTCTTATTGCTAAATTATTATCGATAAACAAAATCAATCTTATCCCCCACTTTTAGATTATTTTTATCTGAAAAACCAGCGCCAACTTCCAAAACATATTTACTGGTGCCATTAGAACCATAACTCTCTGGATACGATTCAGGTAAGGCATTCTTTTTTATGTAAACTACTCGCAAATCTTCTCCGATCCAGATTATATCTATGGCAAAATTCATATCTTTCATCCAAAAAGGATATTGCCCGGGTTTATCAAAAACAAATAACATATCCTCGTCTTCTTTTAAATTACTTCTTCCTGAAAGTCCTTGTTCTTGAGCTGTCGGGGTAAAAGCTAAATCAACTTTAATGCTTTGTCCCGCTATTTTAATTTCTTTTATATTGTTTAGATTGGATTTTTGAGTAAAGATAGATAGAAAAACAAAAAAAATAATCAGCACAGTAAAACTAGTAAGATTCTTTTTCATAAAAATGCGCAACTCTACTCCATAATAAAAACTCCAAGCGCGACAACTGTTGTCCAAAAACCATCTTTGTTGCCCTCGGCTGATTGGGTAAAATTTAGTGTTTTGATAATTTTTCCAGATGCTTTATATTGCTGTTCGCGCTCATCCCAAGCAATATTTGAATCAAATTCTATGCCTAGAGTCGTCGCCAGCATTGTCGCCGCAAGGTCTTCCGCATATTCACCGGTTTTTTTCTCCGTCTCGCCAAATGGATGATGTTCAGACAGATAGCCATATTGATTAGAATCGGCGGGCAAAGCTAAACCAATAGACGCAGACACTAAACGATTTGGCTCATTGGTTGCTTGTCGCGCCATGACACAATGCACAATCGATCCGTGATTTAAGCATTTAAGGCCTTCTTCTCGCGACACACGTTTGCAATTTGGCGGAAATATGCTGGAAACTGTCACAAGATTAAATGGCGCGACACCGGCATCACGAAGAGCTAATTCAAATGAAGCAAGGTAATCTTTGTGTATCCCAACCCCTTTGGTAAAAAAGATTTTCTTGGGTAAAATATTGTTCATTTTTTATATTCACTAACAAATAATTAATAATATGTAAACAGTTTTTAATTATATAGATAATAATTCAAAATGCAATTGTGGATAACTATTTATTATTGGGTCTAATAAATTTTAATCTAAGTTTTTATATTTCCACCTCCACAAATTTCAATTCCCGTATATTTACTGGACTGACAAGCAATGCTTTTTGGAAAGAATCACGCGGATCGGAAATTATTATTTCAATAATTCCCAAAACATAAGGAGTGATGCCCGGCAAAACTGCTGGATCTCCTTTTTGCAACACAATATCTCTCGGTAATATCATTTCAAAATTTCCCCCGCCTCGACCGATAATTTTTATGGAAACACTCCCAATCATTGCCTGTGTTTTTTCGCCTGCGTTTGAAAAAAGAATTATTTTTGAGGAATCAGCATATATTTCGGCAACACGTCCGATAGGTATATTGCCTAAGACCTCGCCTGTAGAGCTATGACCGAGGGCAAAAACCATATTCCCTGTCTGTAATCCTTGTTTTGTGCCTGTATCAATAATAAGAGTGTCATAAGGACTTTGATTGGGCTTGGCTAAAATAGCAGCCAGAACCATATTTGCCTTTTGAATTTTTCTGCCTAAAATTTCTTTGAGCTTCGTATTTTCATTTAAAATAGAATTATAATTAGACAATTGAGCTTTGTCTTCACTTAACTGCGACTTTAGATTTTTATTCTCTGAAATAAGAGAATTTTTCGAAATAAAAAAAGAAGATATGTTTGCCAATTTGCCACCAATATTATTTCCTAAAATAAAAACTGGGCGAAAAATAGCGGTTGAAACATAAGACAATCCATAAAAAATATTCATTCTAAAATAAAATAAAATAACCAAAGAAATGACAAAAAACACAATGTATGAAAATTTCTTTCTTTTTAATTTTTTATCTAGGAGGTAATTCATCTTGGTTGCTTATCAAAACTTCACGACAAGATGCAATGTCATCCAGTATTACTCCTGTCCCTCGAGCAACGGCTGAAAGCGGATCCTCTACTACATAAACTGGAATTTTTAGGACATTTTGCAAAAGTTGGTCAAGTCCAGAAATTAAAGCCCCACCACCGGAGAGCGTAATACCTCCATGCATAATGTCAGATAAAATTTCAGGCGGAATCGTTTCCAGCATATCTTTTACCCCACCTATTAACTCTTTGATTGAAAACGACATAGCCTCACGAATATTGGAATCTGTCACTACCACTTCGCGTGGTAATCCCGTGAGAAGATCGCGTCCATGAACTTTTGTTTCCATATATTCGCCGGGAATTACAGAACCAATGGCAATCTTTACCATTTCAGCCGTTCTTTCGCCAATAAGTATTTTAAATTCATCACGCATATAGGTAATAATGTCATTGTTTAATTTATCTCCTGCTATTTTTAAATTTTTTGATTTTACAATTCCCCCCAATGAAATCACTGCGATATCTGTCGTCCCACCGCCAATGTCCATAATCATAGATCCAATAGGATCTTTAATGGGGAGCCGGATGCCAATAGCAGCCGCTATTGGCTCTTCCACCAAGAAAACTTCTCTGGCGCCAGCCGAACGCGCCGCGTCATATACGGCCCGCGTTTCCACATTGGTCGTGCCGGACGGCACACCAATTAAAACTCTCGGTCGCGCCAATTTTTTAGACATTTTATCCGCTTTGTTTATTAAATATGAAAGCATTTCTTCGGTAATTTCAAAATCTGAAATAACACCATCCACCAGAGGACGAATAGCTTTAATGTGCCCCGGAGTGCGACCCAACATTTCTTTAGCCTTCGCGCCTATTGCCAGAATTTGATTAGTTTTCATATTAACAGCCACCACTGAGGGCTCGTTAATCACAATTCCGTGACCCTTTAAATACACCAAGGTGTTGGAAGTACCTAAGTCTATGCCGATGTCATTTGAAATTAATTTATAAAATTTTTCAAACATAAAATAAATACAGGCTTTAGGCGCTAGGCTTTAGCATTCTTAATAATTCATCTTGGGAAACAATCTCGCCTTTTTCTTCTGCGCGTTTTTTTAATTCTATCCCACTCTCTTTCATACTTCGTTCCGAAACAACTATTCGATAAGGCATACCCAAAAGATCCGCATCAGCGAATTTTTCTCCAGCCGACATGTCTATACGATCGTCAAACAAAACTTCAACATCCGCTTTTAATAAACTTTCATAAACTTTATTAGCTTCTATAAAAATTTCTTTATCATCCCCCAAGGCAAGTAAGTGAACTTGAAACGGCGCAATGGACTCGGGCCAAATTATGCCTTTATCATCAGCAAGAGCCTCAACAACAGTACCCAAAAGACGTCCCAAACCTATACCATAACAACCCATCAAGATAGGATATTTTTTCCCTTTTTCATCAGTAAATGAGAGATCAAACGGCTTTGAATATTTCGTCCTTAAATCAAAAATATTCCCGACTTCAATCGACTTTTGTTCAACTAATTTTTCTTTTGCTAAATTTAATTGACTTAAAATTTCGTCATTAAAAACTTCTTTATTTAAAGCAGTGCCACTTTCTTCATCAACATAGATAGTGTCTTCGCCAGCGGAAGTGATAGTTTGAAATTCATGCGAGTATTTTGAAAAAGTTCCGCCGGAGGCAAAAGTGATATAAGTCAGATAACCAATACCAACTCTTTGAAAAATAGTTTTGTAGACATCTTTCATTTTATTGTAAAATTTTTCAAAATCTTCTGCCGATGCGTGAAAAGAATACATATCTTTCATAATAAATTCCCTGCTTCGGAGCATTCCTGATTTTGCGCGAAGTTCCATTCTAAATTTGTTTTGAATTTGATAAACAAAAATAGGTAAATCTTTATGTGAAGAAATATAATTTTTTAAAATAGGAACAACAATCTCTTCATGAGTAGGACCCAAGGCGACTTCTCGGCCAGAAGAATCACTAACTTTATATAAATCATCCATTGCATCCCATCTGCCAGTTTTTTCCCAATTTTCTTTTGGTTGAAAAGAAGACATTAAAATTTCCTGCCCGCCGACCTTATTCATTTCTTCCCGTATTATATTTTCTATTTTTTTTAATACCCGAAGCCCTAGGGGTAAATAACTATAAACCCCAGCCATTTCTTTATGAATAAATCCGCCACGAACAAGGAGTTCAGCATTCTTGGACACCTCATCCGCCGGCGCTTCTTTTCTCGTTTTAGTAAAAAGTTTAGATTGTCTCATCAGCTCATCTTACCCGAAAAAAGTCTTTTGGTCAAAGGAGAATATTTGCAAAAAACAATCTTTTCTGCTATATTAGATAAATGTCAAAAATAGATATTAAGAAAGAAAGTACGGACACTTTAATAGAAAAAATGTTTGAAGCTGGGACGCATTATGGCTACTCTAAGACAAGGAGACATCCTTCTATTTCTCCATATATATACGCCACAAAAAATAAAACAGATATAATCGATCTTGAAAAAACAAGTGTCATGCTGGAACATGCCCTGGAATTTGTAAAAAATTTAGGTTCGAAAGGCAAGGTTATCCTTTTGGTCGGCACGAAACCGGAAGCTAAAGAGGCAATCAAGAATATAGCCGAATCTCTTTCTCTGCCTTACGTGACCGAGCGCTGGATCGGAGGCACTTTAAGTAATTTTTCAGAAATAAAAAAAAGGATTGCTCAACTGGAAAATTATCGCCAGGACAGTTTAGAAGGCAAACTTGACAAATATACCAAAAAAGAGCGAGTAGTGATGGCAAAAAAAATGGATAAACTTTCAAGATATTATTCCGGGCTGATTGGTCTGAAAAAAAATCCTGACACATTATTTATCATCGATGGAAAAGCGGAGCATATCGCGGCAACCGAAGCCAAGGGCGCGGGTATCCCCGTCATTTCCCTTTCAAATTCCGATTCAAATATTAAAAATATTGATTATCCGATCGTCGGCAACGATGCCAGCATTCCCTCTATTAAACTTTTTGCCACGGCTGTAGCTAATGCTTATAAATCAAGCCTGTCTGCGCCCGTGAAGGAGGCGTAAAAATATGCCTTCCCCAATAACAACCGAACTGGTAAAAGAACTTAGAGATACTACTGGTATTTCGGTAATGCAATGCAAGCGGGCGCTGGAAGAGGCTGAGGGCGATATAAAAAAAGCGCTAGCTATTTTAAAAAAAATAAGTTCTGATATTGCGCTTAAAAAGGGAAACCGAGAGGTTAAAGACGGCGCAGTAATGATTAAAACAACGGGTAAAAAATCTGTTCTTGTATCTTTACATTGTGAAACTGACTTTGTTTCCAGGAATGAAGACTTTACTTCCCTCTTATCTAGCTTGACAGATATTGCTTTGTTAAAAGGGATAGAAAAAATGAAAGAAGGGGCGAGAGATATAATCAACCCTATAATTCAAAAAACTGGGGAAAATATAGAGCTTGGTGATATCTATGAAGTAGAAGGAGATATTTTGGGAAATTACGTGCATAATAATAAATCCGGTGTAATTGTTTCTCTCGCAGGTGGCAATGTTGAACTTGCAAAAGACGTAGCAATGCATATCACTGCCATGCAACCAGAAAATATTCCGGAACTCTTAGACCAGCCATTCATTAAAAATCCTGACCAAACAATAGGCAAGCTTTTAGGGAGCTTTGACGCAAAAATCAAGGAAGTAAAGCGTTATTCAATCTAAAATAAACAATATGTATTTTCTATTTATTTTATTTTTTGTATCACTTATTAGTATCGCCATAATGATTGGACGCAAACTGGCGTCTGCTAGAAATGGAGAAATTACAGAGCAAAAACATTCTCATCCTTTCGTTCCGAACTTACAAAAAATAAAACATTTAGTATTTGAAAATACAAAAAAATATGGGCATTTGAGTGTCGTGGCAATATTGAGATTTTATATTAGATTTTCTAATTTTTTAAAATATAAATATGAAGAAATAAAAATAAAAATAAAAAATGCAAATACAAAAAACCACGCTAATGGCGATTTGTCAGAAAAAGTTGAAGTTTCCAAGTTTCTAAAAATAATTTCAGATTATAAAAATAAAATCAAAGAAATTAAGCACAAAATACGCGAAGAGGAAAATAACTCATAGATGTGGTAGTGTATTTTACAAGCCGCCTTAGCTCAGTTGGTAGAGCAACGCTTTTGTAAAGCGAAGGTCCTCGGTTCGAATCCGAGAGGCGGCTCCCTTATGAAACTTTCGGGTTTGGAATTAACAAAGGAATGGGCGACACGAAGTGTTGACAGGTACCCCAAATTTAAGACACATTTTCCGGTAAGATTAATAGTAAAATAGTCGTATTAGTAATCTAACCAAAGAAT
>MFTF01000015.1 GCA_001786745.1 Candidatus Nomurabacteria bacterium RIFCSPHIGHO2_01_FULL_36_23
TACACTACCACCGATCTCTCCAACAATATTTCAACATTGGCTCGTACGGTAAATGTTGTCGCGCCCCCACTTCCACCACTCAATACTTTTACCATTGATAAAGATACTATTTTAACTGCTGGCGAATATAATTATGATAATTTAATAATTACCAATAACGCGACACTGACACTTGAAGGAGATCCGCTTTCTTCAAATTCTTTTAAGGGAGTAAAAATAAATGCGTATAATATTACAATTGATTCTGGCGCAACTATCTCTGCTGATGGGCAAGGATATTTATTAGGTCCGGGAACTTCTGATGATTCTTATGAAAATGGGTCCAGTTATGGAGGAGTGGGTGGCGGGGCTACGGCCAAACCTGTTTATGGCTCTGCGATTGAACCAGTTGATTTAGGCAGTGGGGGGGTTGGCGGACATCGTGGTGGTGGCGCGATTCGTTTGGTCGTATCAGGTACATTAAAAAATAATGGTGTTATTTCAGCCAATGGAACTTCTTATCGTACCAGTGGCGGTAGTATATATGTAACAACAAATTATTTATCTGGTGAAGGCAGTTTTAGCGCAAATGGAGCTTCTACTTCTTGGCCTTACCAAAATTCTGGCGGAGGCGGACGGATTGCGATCTATTATGAAGATTCTTCTTTTATTGGCCCAGCGACTGCTCTAGCTGGAGTATATTGTTTTTCTGGTTGCAATCCTGCGGCCGAAGCGGGAACAGTCGGCCTTTTTGATTTATCTGATAATTCACTAAATATTTTTACAACCTGGCGTTTTCAAAAAAACGATAATCCTTTTAATTTTAGTAAAATAATTTTAAAGACAAATGCTAAATCAAAAGTAGAAGATGATGTAATTATAAATGCTGATAGTTTGCTTATTGATGAAGGTTCTTCTTTGGTTTTGTTGGGTAATCAAATTTTTAATATTCCCAACATTACAATTGATGGTGGATCGACCCTGACTTTTTCTGAAGGAGAGACAATTAATACCGATACGCTTTTAGTAAATGGAAGATCCACTCTTACTTTTTCAGGCAGTGAAACAGTCACAGCGAACCTTCTCGCTGTTACAGGCAATTCAATTGTTACGGTAGCCCCAGAACAAATATTTTCTTTAACAATTCCTAATATTGCAATTGAAGCCGGGTCTTCTATTTCTGCTGATGCAAAAGGATATATAAATGGACCCGGTACCCTCACTGAAAATTATGCCGGTGGAATTTATGGTGGAGATGATAAACAAAATTCACCCCCATTAGTTTATGGTTCTGCGATTGAACCAGTTGATTTAGGCAGTGGGGGGGTTGGCGGACATCATGGTGGTGGAGCTATTCGACTTATTGTTACTGATACACTTTTAAACGAAGGCCTTATTTCCGCAAATGGAGATGTTAATTCAAGCGGTGGCAGTGTTTATATAACCGCAAAAAATATAACTGGTAATGGAAAATTGAGCGCAAATGGTGGAGGATTATATTTGACTTCAGTTATTAATGCCGCTGGAGGCGGGGGCAGAGTTGCTCTTTATTATGAAAATTCTTTATTTACCGGAATAGCAGAAGCAAAAGGGGGGTGTGGCAGTTATGATGGTTGGAGTATGACTTGCGCAAGCAATGGCACAGTGGGATTTTTTGATACTGTGAATAATAATCTTTTAGTTAATAGTTCTTGGCAATTCAGAAACATTGACAGTCCTTTTGATTTTAATAATATTTATATTTCAGATGGCGCTAAAGTAATGTCAGAGGATGGTATAAATATAACAACTAATAATATTCTCATAGATAATGCTTCAACTTTTACTCTTTCTGGAAATGAAATAATTACAGCTGATACTCTTACTCTTTCAGGAAATTCAATTATTACTGTAATTCCAGAACAAATACTTTCTTTAACAATTCCAAATCTTAATATTGAAAATGGTTCTTCTATTTCTGCTGAAAAAAAAGGTTATCTTGATGGACCTGGTACTCCTGCTGAAAATTATGAAGCCGGAGCTAGTTATGGAGGAATGGGTGGTGGGGCTACGGCCAAACCTGTTTATGGTTCTATCACAATACCCGTAGACTTTGGCAGTGGAACAGAAGGTCGTCGTGGCGGCGGCGCAATTCGTTTGATTGTGTCAAATATACTCAATAATGAAGGAATTATTTCAGTAAACGGAATTTATGATCGTGTTAGTGGTGGTAGTATCTATGTGACAGCAAATAAAATAAGTGGCGATGGTTTTTTTCAAGCAAATGGCGGTAATGGTTCTTGGCCTTATGGACCTATCGGAGGCGGAGGGGGACGGATTGTAATACATTATCAAACTTCTAATTTCTCTGGAACGACAACCGCTCTAGGTGGCATATATTGTTTTTCTGGTTGCGCTTCTGCGGCAGGAAACGGCACAATTGAGATTGTAGATGAATCTATTGTAGTTAATCCTGTTCCTGAACCCGAACCTGATCCAAACACCTAGAATTCGGGTGTTGGACACCTGGAAACTATGTTATACTTTAAAGATGGTAACAAAGCACTTTTTAAAAACATTAATTATTTTTACGGGGATGATAATTCTTGGACTCACTGGAATCTTTTTGGTGGGCCATTTTGATAAAGAAAATAACTCAAAAATATTTGATAATATCGGGTTTGCAAAATAATATAATAGTGATATAGTGTATTTACCGCAAAGAAGATAGGTTTACCTCGCCACGGCGGGGCAAGTAAGTCCTATTTAGTGGGTCGATATTTGGCGGCCTAAGAGCCGTTTTTTAATTGAAAAAATATGCTATTAAAATCAAAAAAAATAGAAATGATAAAAGACCTTGAAGAGACAATCAAAAAATCTGAATCCCTTGTCTTTGTTAATTTTCATGGTCTAAAAGTCGGCGATGAAACAATACTACGTCGAGATTTAAGAAATCAAGGAGTAGGTTATAAAGTTTCCAGAAAAACATTACTTGCTCGCGCATTGAAGGGAAAAGCGGAAGGGGAGATTCCAGAACTTGCTGGTGAAGTCGCTATCGCGTATTTACCCGCCGAAGCCTTGGCGAAGGCGGGTTCCAAAGATGGGACTATCGCGCCTCGTGAAGTTTATAATTTCCAGAAAACTCACAAAGGCATACTAAGTATTTTAGGCGGAATTTTCCAAGGAAAGTTTGTAGATGGGACATACATGACAGAGCTTGCAATGATTCCAAGTCGGGAAGTCTTGCTATCTAAATTAGCATTCTTGCTTAAGAGTCCCATACAACGCTTGGCTTTGGCTGTGAACGAGGTCGCAAAAACAAAAAATTAAAAATTAATAAATAAATATTATGTCAAAATTTGATTCATTTATAAAAGATCTTGAAAGCGCATCAGTTTTAGAATTAAACGAACTAGTGAAAGCAATCGAGGAAAAGTTTGGCGTGTCAGCTACCGCTGTAGCAGTACAGGCCGGAGGTGGAAGCGGAGCAGGAGTTCCAGTAGCTGAAGAACAAAGTACATTTACCGTAGTACTCGCTTCTGCCGGAGAACAGAAAATAGCTGTGATGAAAATTGTTAAAGAAGTTTTAGGTCTCGGGCTTAAAGATGCTAAAGATTTGGTTGATGCGGCTCCGTCAACGCTTAAAGATGGGGTGAAGAAAGCGGAAGCCGAAGAATTAAAGAAAAAAATTGAAGAAGCTGGAGGAAAAGTCGAGCTTAAATAGTTAAACTTTTAAAAACATAAATTTTTCCACGGTACAGATTTTTTGAAGCTTAAAAAATCCTGAAATTCTCGGCTCGTCAGCCTCGAAACCCCTTCGAAAAACTATGTTTCAAAAGTTTTATAGAAATATGCAAAACAGACAAAAAGTAGCGCTTATTTCCGTCTATAACAAAACAGGCATAGAAAACTTTGCAAAAAGTTTGGTGGATTTGGGTTGGAAAATAATTTCTTCTGGCGGCACTGCCAAGCATCTACTAGAGGCTGAAATAAAAGTTACCGATGTGGCTGACATTACCGGTATGCAAGCAATTCTTTCCCATCGGGTGGTCACACTCCATCCGAAAATTCATGGCGGACTTTTAGCATTAAATACACCTGAACACTTAGCTGAATTAGAAAAATATGATATTCCTTGGATAGATATGGTTTGCGCTGATTTTTATCCTTTAGAAAAAGAAATTGATAACCCTAGTGCATCGCGCGAATCAGTTCTAGAAAAAACAGATATCGGCGGTCCGGCGATGATTCGTTCCGGCGCAAAGGGTGGACGGATAGTGGTATGCGATGTATCCGATAGAACAAGAGTTATAGAATGGTTAAAGAATGGAGAACCAGATCGAGAGAAATTCCTGAATCATTTGGCTGCCAAAGCCGAAGCAACTATTTCTCGCTATTGTTCTTTGTCGGGAGAATATCACAGCCATGGTCTATATAAAGGAATTTTTTCCAAACAATTTTTACAATGCATCTATGGTGAAAATGCGTATCAAACTCCAGCTTTTTTATATAGAGTTCATGATGCACAAAAAGATCCCCTAGCGATAGTTAATTGGAAACAAGTTGCCGGGAGTCCGATGAGCTACAATAATATTTGCGATATAGATAGAATGATGCAAACAATAACGCACATCGGAGCTGGTATGGAAAAAAATTTCGGTAAAGTGCCACAAATTGCCATCGGCGCAAAGCATGGTAATGCTTGCGGGGCAGGAGTGGATGAATCCGAAGTGCGTGCTGTTGATAAAATGCTCATTGGGGATTTGCGCGCGATTTTTGGCGGGTCAGTAATGCTTAATTTTAATGTTGATAAAAAAATTGCCGAAGAGCTTATACATAAATATGCCGGAGAAAATAGACGTTTGCTTGATGTCGTGGCCGCGTCATCATTTTCCGATGAAGCGATTGAAATTCTTTCCCGCAAAAAAGGCAAATGCCGGCTTTTAGCTAATCCGGCAATTTTGAAAGCGGGATTATCTTCTCTAGATAACCAAAAAAGATTTCGTTATGTGCGCGGAGGATTTTTAAAACAACCAAACTATACTTTTGTGCCGGAACTGTCAAGGATGCCCTTTGCCAAAGAACTGTCAAGGGGCATCCTTGACAGTGTTGTGCTTGCTTGGGCTATTGGATGCACATCAAACAGCAATACGATAACTATTGTCAAGGAGGGGCGGCTTTTTGGAAATGGCGTTGGACAACAAGATCGTATTGGCGCAGCCAAACTGGCCATTTTTCGGGCCGATGAGGCAACAATGTTTAATTGCGTTAGGCAAGACCTAACGCAAGAAATAAAGGCGGATTTAGAAAATGCGGTAGTATATAGTGATAGCTTTTTTCCTTTTCCGGATGCGCCGGAAGTGCTCATTAATCGTGGAATTAAGACCATTTTTTCCACCAGCGGTTCAATAAATGATGAAAAAATAATAGAACTTTGCAAATCAAAAGGTGTGAATCTCATAATGCTTCCGGACTCAGAAGCCAGAGGATTTTATCAACACTAGGGTTTATCAACACAAGACCTTGCCAAACGCGCAGGGGGGGGGTTATGCTATAGGAATATGACCCTTCTTATAATAATCAGGGTCATGGTGATATAATAGAACCATGAAAAAATTTATATTATTTGCTTTAGTTTTTGTCTTTGCCTTTAGTTTATTTAATTTTAATGTAAATTCTACAAATGCTCAAGCAGTGTCAGGCTGTATCGGTAATTACAAATTTAACCCTTTCACAGGTCAACCTTGTGGCACGACCACCACTACTGGATGTATAACTGGTTATTTGTTCAATCCCTTTACGGGTGAGCGTTGTTCTGCATCAACTTCTGCTACTAGTAGCATTCTAACCATTGGTTCAAGGGGTGAGGATGTTCGAGCTATTCAACAATTTTTAAAAAATAATAGTTATTCCTTGGGAACAATTGATGGAATTTATGGACTTAGAACAGCCAGAGCGGTAAGTGATTTTCAAATTGACAATGGGCTTCCTGTAACAGGTATAGTTGATGCTCAAACTCGCGCGATGCTGAATAGTGCGGGAATTACTATTCCAACTCCACCTCCAACTACTCAACCTTCCATCACTGTGCTTTCTCCAAATGGCGGGGAGACGTGGACGAAAGGAACAACACAGACAATTCAGTGGAACACAATTGGAATTCCTTATGCTAACAATATGACTATCCGATTAAGAAGCATGTCCACAGGACAAGAACTTCTAACGTCTAATAGTTTAAATACTGGATATTTCTTAATAACTATTCCGTCTAGTTTCGCTGATGGTCAATATAAAGCAGAAGTAAAGACATCCATTAACGGTCAAAGTTACATGGACGCCAGCAATAATTCGTTTCTTATAAATTCTACTATGCAACCCACCTCTTCTCTCACCATTACCACTCCTTCTCCTCTTCCTAATGCAAAAGTGAGGAATTATTATTTGGTTAATTTAAAATTTGAAGGTCTCAATAATCCTGAGAATGGTCACACTTCATCAATTTCAGGTAGTCTACCTCCTGGTTTGAACAAGCTTGATGAGAAAGATCTGAATATTTTGGGTACTCCGACCATGGCGGGAGTTTATAATTTTTATCTTACTGTTAAAAACGCAACTCAGACTGCTACCAAACAATTTACTTTGACCGTAGATCTGCCAACAACGCAAACTAGTAGTACTCTATCTGTTTTTCCATCCTCTCTCACATTCACAGGAGTTCAAGATGGCGCAAGTCCAGCGTATAAATTGCTTTCTGTTACTGCTCCGATAGGTAATGGTTATAGTATCTCAGAACAAAGTAATCAAGGAAATTGGCTTAGTGTTCCTCTTAGTTATTCAAATAATAATAGTGGTTCTGCTGAGTCAGTATATGTTTATGTCAATACATATAATTTACCAGCCGGAATATACATAGGAACCATCTCTATTTCCGGTAATTTTACCAATTCGCCAAAAACAGTACCAGTAACACTTACTGTTACCGCTCCAACAACCGTAGTTACCACCACAACCCCCGCCGCCACTCTCAATCTTTCCGCCAACAGCTATACCGTTGGTAGCAGTTTTACTCTCAATATGACTTCCAATCAGCCAGCAAATACCCCATTTTATCTTTGTTCCAACTTTACCGCTTCTTCTGCCGGCACTGGCGTGAGTCATACCAACCGATGCATTACCAGTCCTCTCTATACCTACTCCTCTGGTGGTTATAGCTGGTCTGGAACATGGGATAGTTCCGTTGCCGGGTCATGGACAGAATGGGTTAAATTCGGCGCATATACTTCGCCAACAATTACGTTTACAGTCACTGCTCCCCCGGTGGTTCAAACTCCCAACCCTACCGCCATTCTTTCTACTTTTCCAACATCATTTAGTTTTACAGCAGTTCAGGGTGGCGCAAATCCTCAAAACCGAGCCGTCACAATTACAAATTCTGGAAATGCAGAGGCAAATTGGTCTGCGGTGACACCTAGTTGGTTATCAATTCAGAATTCAGGGCAAAACGTGGCAATTGGTGCGTTTGCTTTAGCCGCAAATTCCTCTCTTAATTTAGTTGTAACAGCCGATATTACTAATCGTGTGGCTGGATCTTATTCTGACTATATTACATTTTCTGGCAATTTTACCGGCTCGCCAAAAACAATTCCAGTCACGCTGACAGTCACTGCTCCAGTTGTAATCCCTCTTGCCACTAGCGCCAGTCTTGCGCTTTCCGTATGGCGTCCTAGCATAGGAAATTATGTATATTCAAATTTTCACCCGGATGATGTCTTTACTCTTTATCTGATTTCAAATCAGCCCAATACCTCATTCCAGCTTTGCTCTAATCTTACTGGCTGTATAACGGCTGGTCCGACAAATTCCAGTGGAAGACTTTCTTGGTCTGGAACTTGGGATAGTTCTCATGCGGGAAATTGGACAGAATGGGTGGAGTTCGGCTCTTACACATCGCCAACAATAAATTTTACCATTAGCGCTATTACAGCCATGCAATCAAACGCTTCAATGTCTGCTTCGGTTGTTTGCGCTATCGGCGACTTGTTCAGCTTTATTTCAGGTCAGCCCTGTAATTAATTCAATAGTTATTTTCGCTTGTCTTTTCTGTAAAAAGTAATAGAATACGTGGATGGAAATTTTGGGGAAAATACTGGGTAATTCGGCGCGAGTAAAAATAATGAAATTATTTTTACTCAACAAAAACAAGGGTTTTAAGAGCAAAGAGGTTGTTAAGCGAAGTAGAGTAAATGCTCCAGCTGTTCGCCGAGAAATGAGATTATTGGCTTCTGTTGGTTTTATTAAAAAACATTCTTCCACTTCTCGGGAATGGTTTTTTAATTCTCTTTTCAAATACGCGGAAGAATTTGAAGAGTTATTAGTGCGATCTGACACTTTAAATAAACAATCTATTTTAAATAATTTTAAAAACATCGGGCAAGTTAAGCTTATTATAGTTTCTGGCGTTTTTATAAAAAATGACAATAGCCGAGTAGATTTATTGATAATCGGAGATAAATTGAAGCGGGGCAAAATTGAAGGGGGAATTCGTAAGTTGGAAGCTGAGATTGGGGCGGAGCTTGTTTATGCTATTTTTGACACAAAAGAGTTTATTTATAGACTAAATATGTATGATAAGCTTGTTCGGGATATCCTTGACTACCCGCATGAGATTCTTTTACAGGCTAAGGAGCTAAACTCTACGGGGATCACCCGGTATGCACAGCATATTTAGAGTTATCCACATAATCTTTAAACAAGATATAAAAATTGGTATAATAGATACAGCACTTTCTAAGGTCGAAACTTAAAAGTTTTATTAGCTAATGTTTTCTGTTAATTTATGAATAATATTTGGCTTTCGTGGGGTGATGTTTTTAATGCGTCGCTTCAAAATTTATGGTGGGGCTTCATCCAATTCACACCTAAGTTTATAATAGCGGTTGTGTTATTTGTGATAGGTTGGCTTTTAGGCAATGTGATTGCCAGGGCTCTTGAGCAGGTTTTTGGTACTTTGAAAATAGATAATCTTTTCAAGGCTATTGGAGTGGAAGGACTCCTTAGAAAAGCTGGGGTAGCTCTAAATTCTGGATACTTTGTCGGGCAAGTAGTTAAGTGGTTTATAATTGTTGTTTTTCTTCTTCCTTCACTTGACCTACTAGGCTTAAACAGTATTAAAGATTTCTTACAAAATGACGTGTTGGGTTTTCTACCTAAGGTCGTTGTTGCCGCCTTGATTTTGATAATCGCCACCGTTGTTTCTGAGGGTCTTTCTAAGACAGCTGTTGCCATGGCA
Source organism: Candidatus Nomurabacteria bacterium RIFCSPHIGHO2_01_FULL_36_23 (assembly GCA_001786745.1). Lineage (GTDB taxonomy): Bacteria > Patescibacteriota > Minisyncoccia > Phycocordibacterales > UBA9973 > UBA9973. The sequence continues at coordinate 9,248 of MFTF01000015.1, forward strand.
AAATCTATGAATTTAAGTTCAGCCAATATGCTTGGCGCAGTTGCTAAATACGCTGTTTGGGTATTTGCTTTCATTATTGCCTTGGGTCAGCTTGGAGTGGCGGATTATTACATGAGTGTTCTTTTCACTGGAATAATCGCAATGCTTTCTTTGGGTGGAGCTCTGGCTTTTGGCTTGGGTGGTAAAGATGCGGCTGCAAGATTCATTTCGAAAGTTGGAGAAGAAGTATCTCATAGAGGATAATTTTCTAAATAGTTTCTAATAGTTTTCACCAAAAAAGATGTCCCCTGTTGACATCTTTTTTGGTTTCGTCTATACTCTCTTCATCAGTATGAATATCACAAGAAACAGTTTACCCAGTAGTAGATCCGCGAAAACGGGCTCACTACCGGGTTTAAAAAGGCGGCGCTAAGAGCAGACTTCTTTTTTGTCTGTAGGCCGCCTGAAAGGCGGTTTTTTATTTGTCAGAATTGATTGAATATTGAAAATTTAATTCCTGTTGTGATTTTCTAACATACTTTATATGTTGGGGTCTTTATCAGAAACAGGAAAAAGTCAAGAAAAATATTTAAGTAGCGAGCGGTCGTGAAAAAAGTTTATTTTGACTTTGTTTATTTGTGGTTTTCAAATTTCTTAACAGGAAATTTAAGGGCGTACGGTGGATGCCTTGACT
>MFTF01000016.1 GCA_001786745.1 Candidatus Nomurabacteria bacterium RIFCSPHIGHO2_01_FULL_36_23
ACAATTACGAAAGATTGCATTTGAGTTTAAAATTAAAAACGCCTGTTTCATTTATTAACAAAGTGATTCCAAGCTATTGATTAGAATACGGTTTTTTTGGCACATATAATATAACTAGAAAAGGCGTTGGCAACCTTTTCCAGATTACGCAACACCTCTTTTCTTGACAATTTTAGGGAGTCGTCAATTCTCCTTGATGGAACGCTAGCGCGTTCCATAGTATCTATTGGTGCCATATGCAACACCAGTGCCGGTGGCAATGACCATTGGCGGGTAGTAGCCGTTGCTCATGACAATGGGGCGGCTGGCCTGGGCGGCCTTTTGAGCCGAGTTCCACCCCCCTTCTGCCATGCGAGTGGTTCTGGTTACGACATCCTTGCAGAACTCTTTGGCCTCCTTGAACGAAGCCCCTACGGTTTTGAGTTTCACAACACATTCGACGGATTTGTCGAGTGCGGTGCTCACTACGGGTTCGACCGCTTCTGCAATCTCTACCGACCCAGCCTGCTCCTGCGCTCCTGCTTTCCTCGAAAAAAGGGCTACGAGGATGGCAAGCAACAAAAGCAAACCAAAAAGCTTAAGCAGAAACAACGATCCTTTTGATTTTTTTTGCGAAACCGGCTCCGGTTTCGCATTCATCAAACTCTGCATAACACACCTCTTTCTGCTCCCTTTTAGGCGGGGGCGAACCTTATGTCTAATTTCAAAATGCCATTTTCGCTGTAAAGCATAGCATATTAAAAAGTAAAAGTCAAGGTGCCGGGAGGGAGACTTGAACTCCCATGAGATTTCTCTCGCTTGCTCCTAAGGCAAGTGCGTCTGCCAATTTCGCCATCCCGGCAAATTTAAAACTTATAGTTAAGAATAATTTTCTGCTGGATTTTTTGTAGCAGAATGTGCCCGAGGTGGGTATCGAACCCACATTCCTTACGGAACACGATCTTAAGTCGTGCGCGTATACCAGTTCCGCCACTCGGGCAAATTTTCGCATTATTTTTCTAATGCTGGTGCGCCTAATTGTATCAAATTGGAACCCTATTTTCAACCAAATAAAGGGGTTTTTGTATTTATAAAATTATTTGACTTATAAGAAACAATTTTGATATACTTTACGCATGTTAAATGATCAAGATATAAACAAGCTTACTACTGTCCTTGCGTCTAAAAAAGATGTTGAGGAAATTAAAAGTGATTTGGGCGATTTAAAAGAGCTTGTTCAAGGTCTTATCATTTCTAATGATTCAATCGCAAAATCAATAAGTGATTTGAGATTAGAATATGCTGCTATTTCTACTCAATTATCTAGGCATGATCGTTGGATAAAACAAATTGCTGAAAAGGTTGGACTTAATTTAGCAATGGAATAAATTCTCCAGAATTCCAAATTTTTTCTAAAATCTGTGCGCCCACCAGGGATCGAACCTGGGACATTCTCCTTAAGAGGGAGCTACTCTACCAACTGAGTTATGGGCGCTTATATTGTTTTCTACAAAACTGGAGGCCTGGGTGGGAATCGCACCCACGTATATTCCTTTTGCAGAGGAACGCCTTACTTCTTGGCTACCAGGCCATTCATATGGAAATTTATTATCTTTTTAATGGTTACATCAACAACCTTTGGTCGTAATTCAAAGTAATTATTGAATATTCTAAATTTTCGCATAAAAAATGAATTAATGCTAGTATCTTGATACATTAATTTGAACATTCGCACAGAATCTTTCGTGTTATATATTGCTTGATAAGATCTCTTGCTTGGGTAAATTTTACCCCCATTAATTCCAATAATTTTTATAGTTCTATTCATTTCTTCAAGAAATTTTTTACTACCACTAGTGAATATTACACGAACTCTTTTTATTATTAATTTTTTATTTTTTCCGACCGCTCGCGCAAAGTGAACGCATCCATCACCATCGAAATATCCTCTTAAAAAATGACCTAAATATTTTTTCGGAATTTTAGGGAAATGCACTGTAAGAGATTTATTTTGCTCGGAGCAGTTCGTCAATTTTTTGCCTGTTTTTTTCTCCGAGGTCTATAGCAATATCTATCAAAGGGATTATTTTTACAGTCATATTTTTTTTCAAAAATTCGCGCAATTCTTTTCTCTTTCGTTTTACAAATTCTAGAGCAAACTTTTCTTTTGAGTCGGGGAACACGGTAATATATATTGTTGCGCGTTTTAAGTCAGGGGAGACAGTGGCTGAAGTAACCGTAATAAGAGAAGTTTTATTATCCTCTCGCGCCAAGAAAAAAGCGGTTTGCTCTTTAATAAAATTTGCCACTTTTTCATTTCTTTGCATTATTTTTGCGCTATTGAAAATGATTCAACAACATCACCCGCGACAATTTCTATTTTTGATTCAATCATCATGCCGAATTCAGTGCCTTCCGTTATCTCGCTTGTTTTTATTTTACTTTTCTCTAGATTTACAATTTTACCCCGTCCGATTTCAAATTCTCGGCGCATGATTTTAACCGTGCTGTTTAGATTGATCTGTCCCTCGATAACTTTACCTCCTACTATTTGTCTTTCTTTGGTGCGACTGAAGGCCCTGATAATTTTGGCTCGGCCTGTTGTTAAAATTGTTTCAATTTTTGGCCGCCTGTTTTCCATTTCATTTTCAAGCCATTCAGTTATTTTGTAAATAATGTCAAAAAAAGAAATAGTTATGCCTCTTTTTTGGGCAATCTCAATCGCGCTTTTATCGGTTTTTACATTAAATCCAACAATAAGAGCATTTTCACTCGATGTCACTCCCTTTATGTCTGATTCGGAAATAGGACCTACCCCCCTTCCTATAATTTTGAATTCCGCGCCTTCGTTTTTTATTTTCGCTATTTCTTTTTCAATAGCCTCTATGGAACCCCAAACATCGGCTTTCAACATTATCGGAATTATTTTTTTGTCCCGACCTTCGTCAGAACCCCGACTTTGGTTGGGGCTTTTTTCTCTGTTTTGATTTTGCCAACTTTGCGCATATTTCAGGGCATCCTTTTTATTTTTAAAAGATTTGAATTCCACTCCTATCTTAGGCATTTTATCAAACCCAAAAATACACACAGGAGAAGAAAAAGTCGCTTCTTTTATTTTTTTTCCTAGAAAATTTTCGATTATGCGTGTGGAGCAAACACAATCTTCTACAACAACCGTCATTTCATTTTTAAGAGTACCGTTTTTTATAATAAGAGAAGCTTGTATTCCACGTTTAGAATCAAGGTTTGTTTCTATCACAAAACCGGAAGCTTTTTCATCTTTATTGCCGCTGAAATTTTCCATTTCAGCTAAAAGCAAAATTAACGACAATAGATTATCTATGCCCGTTCCAATTTTGGCAGAAATTTCCACATATGGAATTTTGCCCCCATAATTTTCCAAATAAATTTCATTTTCCGCCAATTCCATTTTCGTTTTTTCAATATTAGCGTCTGACTTGTCTATTTTGTTTATTGCGACAATACAAGGGAGATGAAGATCCATTATCGTTTTCCATGCTTCAAGCGTTTGTGGTTTTACGCCGTCATCAGCCGCGACAACCAGTATGGCAATGTCGGCAATCTGCGCGCCGCGTTCACGCATTTTTGAAAAAGCTTCATGTCCCGGTGTGTCTAGAAAAGTTATTTTTTTGTCTTTTCCATTTTCGTCTTTATGTAAAACTTCATAAGCCGAAATTTTCTGAGTTATGCCTCCAATTTCAGCATCTACAATATTTGTTTTTCTAATATAATCAAGCAATGTTGATTTACCGTGGTCAATGTGACCCATAACTACCACCACCGGGGGACGCAAGGTTATATTCTTTTGTTCGTTATTTTTTTCCATAATTTACATCACCCTCACTTTACCTCTGCCTTCTTTAGCGCTTCTTTTTCTTCAGTCGTGAGCTCGTATTCTGATTTATTTTTTATAATAGGTTTGGCAAATACGCTCATTCGCTCACGGGAATATAAACTTGAAATTACTACACCGTCGCCATTTTCATCAAGCATTCCAATTGCAAAGCTTTGATTACTGCCCTGATCGGGAAAAGGGTTGAAGCGCATAGTTCCTAGTCCTCGGATACTTTTTCTAAGTTTTGTATTTATCAAAGCAATATCTTTTTCGGAATTCTCTTTTGCTTTTTTTAGTTTAGAAATATCATTTTCTAGCAAGACAATAGTATCTTCCAAATCTTTCGCCTTTTTACCAAGAAAAAACCTTTTTAAACGTTTCTCAGTGACAATAACCCAAATAGTACCAATCAAAATGGCGATACCGGTAAAAACAAAAAAAGCCAAGAAAAAAATATTATCAAGCTTTGTATTCATGCATTTTCAATATATACCCAGTAGTGAGCTTTGGCAAGGCATAAAATGCGCTCCGACTTGGTCGGAGCATTGCCAAAGTCTACTAACTGGGTATACTATTTTTATGCCCAAATCAAATATAAAATCAAGGAAAATATACTTAGATTATGCGTCTAGCGCTCTTTCCGCATCTGCCAACCCCGGGACTATTCATGAATTGGGGTTAAAAGAAAAAAATAAATTAGAAAATGCCAGAAAAAAAATCTCCAATATTTTAAATGCCAATAATAATGAAATTATATTTACGTCTGGGGCCACAGAAAGTAATAATTTAGCTATTTTGGGTGTTGTTAAAAATTTTAAAAAACCTCACATCATAACGACTAATATAGAACACGCTTCTGTTTTGGAAGTTTATAAACATTTAAAGAAAATAAAAAAAGCTGAAGTTACTTATGTAGAAGTATCAAAAAATGGAATAGTGGATCCAAGGAAAATTAAAAAAGCATTAAAGCCCAAAACTGTTTTAGTTTCTGTTATGTATGCAAATAATGAAATAGGCACAATACAGCCAATACGGGAAATTGCTAAGGAAATTCGCCATTTTAATAAAATAAATAATACAAAAATATTTTTCCATACTGATGCAACCCAAGCGATAAGTTATTTACCGATAAACGTTCAAAAACTTGGTGTGAATTTAATGTCTTTCAATGCCGCGAAAATTTATGGACCAAAAGGGGTCGGTGTTTTATATGTAAAAAGAGGCGTGCCAATTAACAAAATTATATTTGGTGGCGATCAAGAAAGGGGATTAAGGCCTGGAACTGAAAATGTGGCCGGAGCTCTCGCCATTGCTTCTGCCTTAGAAATTACAGAAAAAATAAAAGACAAAGAATCAAAACGTTTAAGAAAACTTCAAGATTATTTTATAAAAAAGTTAAGCAGAACTTTCTTTTTTTCAGGATTTCCTGCCTTGCAACGTCAACCGTTCAAAAAAGAAAGTTCTGCTTCTTTCATAATAAACGGAGATTTAGAGAATAGATTGCCAAACAATATAAATATCACATTTCCGAAAATCCCGAGCGATCTTTTAGTAATTGAGTTATCGGCGAAGGGTATTATGACATCATCAAAAAGCGCTTGTAAAAGTTCTTGGGCAGAAGGTTCATACGTCATACAAGCGATACGTAGTAAAATTGGCTTGCCCGCCGAAGCTTTAGCGAAGGAGGGCGGGGTGCGTTTTTCTTTAGGCAGACAAACAACCAAATCCGATATTGATTACACTGTGAAATCTTTATCTCAAATTTTGACAAAATTAAAAAAATGGTATAATTAGACTTTATGATTTTCTTTAATGGTGAATTCCCAGGTACCATCAATTAATAATAATTTGATTTTTTACTTATAAATTGCTAATATCCATACATGACTACTATAACCATTCCCAAAAATTATATATCTAATGATGACCTTGTAATTATTCCTCGCAAGCAATACGAGAGTTTTCTTGATATCGGCAAACAATGGAAAAAAAGATTATTCGAAGAGGGAGATACCGATCAAGCAATAGCTATTTATAAAAAAGAAAAGAAACAAGGTAAATTGAAAATATTAAAATCTCTGGCAAGTTTGAGATAAGTAATATGCTCATTCGTTTTACTTCTAAATTCAGAAAGGCATATAAGAAGATGCCCAAGATGGTAAAACTAAAAGCTGAAGAAAAAGAAAAGATTTTTCAAAAGAATCCTTTCGATGCTCGTCTTGATACTCATAAACTTCATGGAAAATACAGAGAACATTGGGCATTTACTGTGATTGGTCAATATAGAATAATGTTGGCATTTTCTGGTGCAGAATTTGTTGATTTTATCAATATTGGTACTCATGAAATATACAAATAATCTCAAATTTTGACAAAATTAAAAAAATGGTATAATTGAAGCATGGATATTAAAGACCTTAATAAAGCACAGCTTATATTACTGGCAGTACTTTTAAGTTTCGTGACTTCTATTGCCACGGGTATAACGACAGTTACCTTGATGCAACAGGCGTCTCCTTCTTTTACTGTGCCTGTCAATCGCATTATAAAGCAGACCGTTGAAAAAATTCAGCAGGTGGAAGGTAAAACACAAACCGTGGTGATTAAAGAAGAGGACTTGGTAGTGGATGCTATCGCTAAAAATAAATCAGCCGTTTTTGTTTTGACCAAAGATGGTTATGATTTAGATGGCAATTCAGCTGAGATTTCTGCTGGTAGAGCTTTCGCGATTTCTTCCGACGGCATAGTTGTGGCTGATGCCAAACTAGCGCCCGAGAACGGGGTTTATTATCTTAAAAATGAAAGCGGGAAATTTAAAGCCAATTTTTTATCAGCAAACAGCGCAGGATTTTCGTTTCTTAAAGTCGGGGACCCAATTGACGCAAAAGATAAAATTGTTTTCAGCGTGCCTGCTTTGGGGGACCTATCTAAAATGAAAATAGGGCAAAAAATTTTGGTTTTGGGCAATACAATATCTTCTTCTATTTTTGAAGGCAACAATGATGTAAACATTACCGTAACAAAATCAAATGCGGGAGGATTAGTCCTAAACCTGGACGGCGAGGCCTTGGGTATTGCTCTTTTTAGTGACACCATTTCATTTGCTTCAATTAATTTAATAACTGACGCTCTAAAGCTGATGGAAATACCAAAAACGTAATAAACTTTATAACTCAAACACATGCCACCATTAAATAAATTTACAACTAAAGCTAAAGATGCAATCAAAAAAGCCCACGAACTTGCCATTGAACGCGGAGTCAATCATGTTTCTTCACTTCACCTATTGACCGCGCTTTTGCTTCAAGAGGAGAGTATGGTAAATTCCATTTTAGATAAATTGGAAATTGATACAATGCTTCTAACTGATTCCATTTTAGAATTAATTGAATTGCCTGAATCACATAACACTCTTTCTCCCTCATATCAGATTTATTTAAATCCTGATCTGGCACAAGTAATAGAACAATCAGCTAAATTGGCAGAATTCATGAAAGATGATTTTGTTTCAACTGAACATCTTTTTATTGCCATATTAGAAGTTACAAGCGAAGCGCGAGAAACTTTAGCGCGATTTAGAATTCATAAAGATTCGGTTATGAAAGTTGTTGAAGAACTGCGCAGTCAAAATATTACCGATATCACAGAACCAAAGAAATTTAAGTTGCTTTTAAAATACACTCGCAATTTAACCAAATTAGCCAAAGAAGACAAATTAGATCCAGTTATTGGTCGCGATAATGAAATAATGCGCATTATGCAGATACTTTCCCGCAGAACAAAAAACAATCCTATTTTAATAGGTGAAGCCGGCACTGGAAAAACGGCGGTCGTGGAAGGTCTCGCTCAGCTTATTGTAAAAAACAATGTTCCTGAATCTTTAAAAGACAAAGAACTTGTTTCTCTTGATTTAGGCTTATTGGTTGCTGGTACGAAATATCGCGGAGAGTTCGAAGAGAGATTAAAAGGCATTATGAAAGAAATTGAACGTTCGGATGGGAAAATAATTCTTTTTATTGATGAAATTCATACGATTGTCGGCGCTGGGGGAGCCGAAGGCACTATGGATGCCTCAAATATGTTGAAACCGGCGCTTTCTCGCGGCGAACTCCGAGCCATTGGCGCGACAACATTACGAGAATATCAGAAACACATTGAAAAAGATCCAGCTTTAGCCAGACGTTTTCAGCCGGTATTTATTGATGAGCCCGGATTAGAAGATGCTATTGCCATATTGCGCGGTCTTAAAGAAAAGTATGAACTTTTTCATGGTGTGCGAATTACTGACGACGCTATAATTACTGCGGTAAATCTCTCTGCTCGCTACATTACGAATAGATTTTTACCGGATAAAGCGGTAGATTTAATAGATGAAGCTTCCTCTTCTCTTAAAATAATGCTTGAAAACAAGCCACCAATTTTAGAAGACGCGCACAGAAAGATAATGCGTTTAGAAATTGAGAAAGAGGCGCTGAAGAAAGAAATTTCTAATTTAAGTGAAGATCAAAATAGAAAAGATAAAACCAAAGAGAAAGAACTTAAAAATAGAATTAAAGAAGTAGACAAAGAGATAGGCAATCTATATGAAAAAACAAAAGAGCTTGAGTTAAAATGGCAAAATGAAAAATCAATCGTGATTGAAATTCGTTCAATCAAAAAAAATCTTGAAACGCTTCGTCTGGAAGCTGAAGATGCTGAAATGAGGTCAGATCTTTCTCGGGCCGCGGAAATACGTTATGGCAAAATACCTGCGCTTAAAAAAGAACTTGAAATAAAACTTTTACGCCTAAAAAAACTGCAAAAATCACGCCGAATTCTAAAAGAAGAAATTACAGCCGAAGACATAGCGGAAGTAGTTGCCCGTTGGACAGGCATACCATTAACTAAAATGCTTGAAGAAGAACGTGTAAAACTTGAGAAAATGGAAATAGAATTGAAAAAGCGGGTAATAGGTCAAGATGAGGCCATCGCGCGTGTCTCAGATGTGATTCGTCGTTCTCGCGCGGGTATTTCAGATCCAAACAGACCAATTGGTTCTTTTATTTTTTTAGGTCCGACGGGAGTCGGCAAGACAGAGCTTACTAAAGCATTGGGACAATTTATCTTCAACGATGATAAAGCAATTATTCGTGTGGATATGTCCGAATATATGGAACGTCATTCAGTCTCAAAACTTATCGGTTCTCCTCCGGGGTATATTGGTTATGACGAAGCGGGTCAGCTGACTGAATCTGTGAGACACAGGCCATATGCCGTAATACTTTTTGATGAGATTGAAAAAGCTCACCCGGAAGTTTTTAATATGCTCTTGCAAGTTATTGATGAAGGGAGATTAACTGATGGCAAAGGCAGGGTCGTGAATTTCAAGAACACTATTATTATTCTTACTTCTAATATCGGCTCGCAATTTGTGGAAAAAATGGAATCAATTGGATTTTCCAATAATTCTAATAAGCAAGATTATAGCAATATGAAAGAAAAAGTTATGGAATCACTCAAAGATCATTTCCGCCCAGAATTTCTCAATAGACTTGATGAAAATATTGTTTTTGATATTTTATCAGAGCCGGCTATTAAGGAAATAGTTAATTTGAGAGTAAAAGTGGTAAAAGATCGCCTTTTTACTAAGGGCATAAATTTTGAAATTTCTGATGAGGCATTATCCTACTTGGCGAAAGAAGGTTATAATCCGCATTATGGCGCTCGTCCGCTAAACCGTTTGATTCAAAATAAAATTTTAAATCCTGTTGCGTCGTATATTATTTCCAATGGAGTGAAAAAAGGAGACACTGTGAATGTTGTTGTAAAAGGCGCTGAACTTATTATTGAAACTAAAAGAGGTTATGTCACGGGACGGACAAGTAAAATCAAAAGTCCAATTCGCGTAAGATCTCATTCTTCTGTTTAAGGATAATATATAGAAGTTTTTTATGTATTCTTAAAAAAGATGCCAAAAATGATTTTTTGTGTTATTTTATACTTGTCCCGCCGAATTATAAAATAGGCGGATGCGCGCGTCGGTGGTAGAGCGGTCAATTACAACAGACTGTAAATCTGTCGCCTTCGGGCTACGAAGGTTCGAATCCTTCCCGGCGCACCAAGTCTAAAGAATTTTTGTATAAGAAAAAATATAGAATTAAAAGATTAATTCTTTAGTAAGATGTTACTGAATTTCATTTAAGATCTTCTAGGCTTATTTTTGTCATATCAAACTTTTTTCGAAGACAGTTTATCAACGGTAACAAATTTGTTCTTCTTAAATCCTCTGGTCGATGCTCTCCCTTCTTAAGCATAATATGATCAATGACAAAATCAATTTTTCCAATTAATATCCGAATTTCGTTTTGGTCTGCTTCTGTTGTAGCAATAACCTTTAATTGGTAACAATAATCTCTAAGCTTTTTGTAACTTTTTATTAGACTCTCAGATTGTTCAATTTTTCTTAAATGATGTTTTAACAACAGTCTTTCAGACATAAATTTTATATTATATTATATTATATTTAATTTTGTAAAAACACTAATAAATTTCTTCACTTGACCTTTCTTTAAGTATACCAAATTCTCTATACAAATGCGACAGTTTTGACATAATGCCGGCAATAATGTATGATGTGATAAATGGATTCGTTTTTTCCAAAATCTGATTAAGAGGGTAGCCACAATGACTTTGATAGTGTTCTGTTTGTTTTATGTCAGCGGAATGGTTCTTATTGGCATTCCAATGGCGTGGAAATCTGTCCAATTGTGTTGTGAAAAAAAGAAGGAGAGATGGGGGGCGTGGGGATATGTTTTACTTCCTCTCACTTCGTATGTACGAAACAATCCATCTTTCAATCCCTACTTTACGTGGCTAGAAGACAAACTTCAGAAGGACGGAAGACTCAATACGGATAGATTCCTTCTCTACATTGTTTGGACTATGCTAATCTGGCCATTACGAGTGGTTTACAGCATCACATGGTTCCTAGTATGGTTTCTGGTGATAATGTATCGCCTTTCGTGTGAAGTCAAGTATTCAACACCTCATAATGATCGTGTTGATCATTAGTGTTGAAAGTTGAATTCTGAAAAGATACTTTCATCGCTACAAGAGTCGCTTGACCTTGTAGCGGCTTTTGTTTTAATAAAACTGTTTTATAAATATAAAAATATGGAAATTAGAAACATAGCAATAATAGCGCACGTGGATCACGGTAAGACGACATTGACTGATGCCTTGATGAAGCAAAATGGCGGACTTCAAGATGAGGGAGTGTCCATGGATTCAAATGACTTGGAAAAAGAGCGGGGTATTACCATTTATTCAAAAAATACCTCTATCTATTACAAGGACACGAAGATTAATATTGTAGATACTCCTGGTCACGCGGATTTTGGCTCCGAAGTGGAACGTGTTTTGCGCGCGATTGATTGTGTGCTTTTATTAGTGGATGCCGTTGAAGGACCAATGCCTCAAACGAAGTTTGTTCTGAAAAAATCTTTAGAATTAGGATTAAAACCCATTGTGGTTATAAACAAGATAGACAAACCAGCTTCTGATCCACATAGAGTGCACGAAGAAATTTTGGAATTATTTTTTGAACTAGGCGCCAGCGAGGAACAAGCTAATTTTGAAACAGTTTACGCTATTGGTCGCGAGGGGAAAGCTTTTAAAAATTTAGGCGATAAGTCGTCTGATCTCTCTCCGCTTTTAGACCTAATTTTAGAGAAAGTGCCACCGGCGGACTTTTGTCAAGGGGTGTCCTTGACAAGCTTGTCAAGGACACCCCTTGACAATCCACTGCAAGCGCAAGTTTTTAATTTAGATTATGATAATTTTTTGGGGCGTATGGCTGTGGCGCGAATTTATTCTGGAAAGATTTCCTCTGGCAGTCAAATTTTTGTAAAAGGAAAAGATGGCACTAGGCAAGGTAAAATAACCAAACTTTTCACTTTTGAGGGAATCAAAAAAAAAGAAGTTTCTTTTGCAGAATCAGGCGATGTGGTTCTTTTGGCTGGGATTCCAGATATTTATATCGGAGAGACTTTGTGTGAAGAAGAGAATACAGAACCGTTGCCCGCTATCGCCATTGATGAACCCACGCTCTCTCTTAATTTTTTAGTCAACGATTCGCCATTTGCGGGTCGTGAAGGAAAATTTATTACTTCAAGACAGATTAAAGAAAGATTAGAAAAAGAATTGGAAATAAATGTGGGACTCAAAGTTGATTTTTCTCCGGATCAAGAAGAAAAGAAATCGGGTCCGTCCTTTTTTAAAGTCTATGGCCGAGGGGAACTCCACATAGCTATTTTACTTGAAAATATGCGTCGAGAAGGATTTGAAATGCAGGTCTCTCAACCAGAAGTTATTATTAAAGAAGCAAATGGGGTTAAAACAGAACCTTACGAAGAGTTGATAATTGACGTTCCCATGGAATCCTCTGGCGGTGTCATAGAAAAAATTGGCAAAAGAAGAGGCATAATGAAGGATATGACACAGAAACAAAATATTGCCAGAATTATTTTTGATATACCAACCCGAGGACTATTAGGTTATCGCGGAGAATTTATTATAGATACAAAAGGAGAAGGCATAATGTCTTCACGAGTTACGAGGTTTAAAGAATATGCGGGAGAAATAAAAAAAAGAGAATATGGTTCTATGGTTTCTATGGTGGATGGCAAAGCAGTGGCTTTTTCTCTTGCCAATTTACAAGAACGTGGTATATTGTATATTGAGCACGGAAGTCAAGTTTATGAAGGAATGGTTATTGGCAATGTTTTGAAAGGAGATGAACTGTCGGTTAATCCTACGAAGGGTAAGCAACTAACTAACATGCGAGCGTCAGGCACCGATGAAGCTATAGTCTTGAATCCCGCTTTTATTTTAAGCATTGAACGAGGTTTGGAGGTTATGAATGAAGATGAATATTTAGAAATCACTCCAAAATCGGTAAGATTGCGTAAAAAATATTTAACCGAGTTAGATCGAACGAAAAAAAGTAGAGAATAATGATTATGTCAACAATATCTTTCAAACCCAACAAAGTCACAAAAAAAATAACTTCACATCTTCAAGATCGCGCAAGTGATGTTGTTATTAATCGTTTTGGTTTAACTGCTGATGGAAAAAGAAAAACCCTTGAAGAGATTGGCAAAAAATACAACATTACCAGAGAGCGTGTTCGTCAGATTGAAAATGCAGCCATAAATCTAATTAAAAAGTCAGAAGCCTATAAAGGCGAACAAGCAGTTTTTAATGAATTAAAGCAATTAATCCACAAATTAGGGTCAATTGTCGCCGAGCATGAACTGTTGTTGCATATTTCAAAAGACAAAAATACTCAAAATCATATTAATTTTTTTTTAACGCTCGGAGATTTTTTTAAGAAACATCGCGAAGACGAACATTTTCATACTCGCTGGAGCGTGGATGATGAAATGGCAGACAAAGTGCATGATTCTTTGAGAAAACTTTACGCAAGTTTAGGAGATGAGGATCTTATTTCGGAAACAGAGATGATTAAAAAGTTTTTTGACCAAATGAAAGATATTTCCGAGCAATACAAAAATGAAGAAATGGCTCGAAGATGGCTGTCTATGTCAAAAACTGTCGCTAAAAATCCTCTGGGTGAATGGGGCAAAACAAGTTCACCAAATATTCGCGTTCGCGGAGTAAAAGATTATGCCTTTCTGGTTATGAGACGTCACGGTTCACCAATGCATTTCAAAGAAGTTGCGGATTCTATTTCTAAAATCTTTAATAAAAAAATTCACTATGCCACTTGTCATAATGAACTTATCAAAGATCCTCGATTTGTGTTAGTTGGGAGAGGTATGTATGCCTTGGCTGAATGGGGTTATAAAAAAGGTATCGCTCGTGAAGTTATTAGAGATATTTTAAAGAGAGAAGGTCCGCTTGGCAAGGATGAAATAATTGCCAAAGTAAATAAAGAAAGATATTTCAAAAAAAATACTATTTTAGTGAATCTGGTTAATCCTAAGTATTTCAAGAAAAACAAAAGCGGACTTTACAGTGTAATCTAAATTTAAAAACCTCCCCCAGATAGCGCCTTAGGCGCTATCTGGTATGGAGATTTAGAGGGTTTAAGTTTTACTTTGTTTTTTTATCTTTTTATATTAAAATGTAGAGATGAATGAATTTCTTGACGCTGTTGAGAACGGAATTAAAGAATATTGGCCCTGGCTTCTAGCCATAATTCTTGGCTATTTTTTTTGGAGATATAATCTATGGCATAGCTTAATAAGAGAGCTTTTGCCTTTAATTGGAACAATCTTTCTCGGCTGGGTAGCCTGGAAACTTTGGGTTCACTATATACGACAGGATTTCATTTCCGGCATTGATTTTGTTTTACTGGAAATTATACCTCCGCGTGATGTTGAACGAAATCCAAAAGCAATGGAACTTTTCATAACCAACGCTCTTTATCACTGGAGCATGAAAGGTGGAAAAGAATCATATTGGCAAGGAGCCGTATGGTTTTGGTTTTCTTTGGAACTTGTATCTCTTGAAGGACAAGTGCATTTTTATATACGCACACCCTCACGTATCCGCAGTTTAATTGAAACGCAGATGTATGCTCAATATCCCCAGGCGCAAGTGAAGGTAGTAGAAGATTACACTTTAGCGGTTGATAAAATTACGCCTTCGAGCGCATGGAATGCCTGGGGGTGCGAATTCGGTTTACTTAAACCGGAAGCATATCCAATAAAAACATATATTGATTTTGGATTGGACAAAGACCCAAAAGAAGAATATAAAATTGATCCCATTTCTCCAATTATTGAGTTTTTTGGATCATTGGGGAAAGGAGAGCAGGCGTGGATGCAAGTTATTATTACACCCTCAAAAAAAATATATCATACCCACGGTACATGGTTTAAAAAACATGATTGGGTAGAAGAAGCAAAGAAACAGCTAGAGAAATTATTACTGCCTTATACTTCTAAAAGGGATGACCCAGGCACGAATGTTATTAAACTAGCTCGAATTGAAGTTCGTGTTCCAAGCTTTTTAGACAGAGTTGTGAAAGCAATGAGCGCCAAAACCGGGAAGCTTGGTTTTGAGACCGGTATTAGAATTATGTATTTGGCAAAAAAAGAGGTATATCCTGTTGGCTCTAGAACTAATAATTCTAGAAATATTCGTCTTATTTTTCGTCAATATACCACCCCTGATTCAAATGGCCTAAATCGCATAAATTCAGCTCAAGCGGATGCTTATGGCGGAATTTTTACCCTTCCCCCTCATAAAATAATGCGTTTAGCAAACAGAATGCTTCATGAATATCGCGAACGATCTTTTTTCCATCTTCCGCTTAGACATCATCTTTTCAACAATCATAAGATTTATCTACACTGGCCCATTTCTCGTCTTTTTATGGCATATAAACATCCAGAGACTTTTGTCTTAAATACGGAGGAATTAGCAACATTGTGGCATTTTCCTGGACAAATATTGAAAGTGCCTACGCTTACTCGCATTGAATCCAAAGAAGCTTCTCCGCCTCCAAATTTACCGATTTAATATATGGAAGACCTATCTACAGAACCCAATTTCATTCTAAAATCTAATTTTATCTTTTCCAAAAAAGTTGTCTTTTATATACTCTTATTTCTAATATTTACATACCTTTTATTTTTAAGCGCGCCTGTGGATTTTCCCATAGGGGTTATAATAAATATAAATCAAGGTGAAAGCTTGCGAAGCGCATCTTTTAAGTTAAAAGAAAATCATATTATACGTTCCAGAATAGTATTTGAAGCTTTTGTAATTATTTATGGCAGAGAAAAACGCGTAATCTCAGCTGATTATTTATTTGAAAATAAGTTGCCGGTTTTTGAAGTAGCCAGACGTATATCAAAAGGAGAAAGACACTTGGCGCCGATAAAAGTTACGATTCCGGAAGGTTTTGATATTTCTGAGATAGCGCAAGTTTTTACGTCAAGGTTATCTACTTTCAATAAAGATAAATTTTTACTGGAAGCAAGGGAATTAGAAGGTTACCTTTTTCCTGATACTTATTTTTTCTTTACCACTGATACGGAACAAGAAGTAATAAAATCTATGAATGAAAATTATGAAAAGAAAATCACTCCTCTTCGGCCTCAAATCGTCTCAAGTGGCAAAAGCGAAAAAGAAATTATCATTATGGCTTCAATTGTGGAAAGAGAGGCTAAGGGTAATAACGATCGGGCTTTTATTTCTGGAATTTTATGGAAAAGACTTTCTTTGAATATGCCACTTCAAGTGGATGCTACGCCTGAGACTTATAAAACAAGAGGATTACCTAAAAATCCCATTGGAAATCCAGGACTACAAGCAATAGAAGCTACTATCTATCCTAAAAAATCCAATTATCTTTATTATTTACACGATAAAGACGGCATTGCTCACTATGCAAAAACTTTTGCAGAACATAAACAAAACATATTAAAATACTTGAAATGAAAAAACACAATTTAGCTTTTATAGATATAGAAACTACCGGTCTTAATCTGATTGAGCATGAAATTATTGAAATTGGTTGTGTTGTCACGGCTCCTAATTTGAAAGTGATTGAAGAATTTAAGTTAAAAATAAAACCAGAACGCATTGAAGATGCCGATCCCGTGTCTTTGAAAATTAGTCATTATGATAAAGAAAATTGGAAACGGGCTTATACTTTAGAAAAAGCCATGAAAATTTTTTCTAAAAAAGTGAAGGATTGCATTATGGTCGGGCAAAATGTGGCCTTTGATTCTGGATTTCTGGAATACGCCTATGCTCAAACTGAAGTAAAAAACAGTATGCATTATCATAAACTTGATACTATTTCTATCGCTTGGGCAAAATTACACAAAGAGCCAGATCTTGAGCACTTTTCTTTACGTGAATTGTGTTTATGTTTTGATATAAAAAATGAACATGCCCATACCGCTCTTTCTGATGCGCGAGCGACCTTTGAACTTTACAAAAAGCTGATGGAGCTATAGACTTCTTGAAACATAAACTTTTCTTTGGTACGGATTTTTTGAAGCTTAAAAAATCCTGAAATTTTCGCGCCGTCACGTTCAAAACCCCTTCTAAAAGTTATGTTTCAAGAATATATTATGAAGAAGAAAAATGTTATATTTTTAGGACTTTCCGGAGGTGTTGATTCTGCTGTGAGCGCAACTTTATTAAAAAAACAGGGCTACGAAGTCGTCGGAGTTTTTATTAAGACATGGCACCCGGATTTTCTAGTTTGCAACGAAGAAGAAGAGCGCCGCGACGCTATGCGCGTCGCGGCGCATTTAGATATTCCATTTTTAACTTTTGACTTAGAAAATATTTATAAAAAAAAAGTTGCGAATTATATGATTTCTGAATACAGAAAGGGGAGAACACCGAATCCAGATGTGGTGTGCAACAAAGAGGTTAAATTCGGAGCATTTTTAAAGAAATCAATTTCAATGGGAGCTGATTATATTGCGACTGGACATTATGCGCAAAACAAATACACAGGCAACGCCCGTGTATTGTTGAAAGGCAAAGATCCAACAAAAGACCAAAGTTATTTTCTTTGGACGCTTAAACAAAAACAACTTTCTAAAATAATTTTTCCGGTAGGAAATTTAAAAAAGTCAAAAGTTCGCAAACTAGCTAGAAAATTAAAATTACCGGTAGCTGAAAAAAAAGATAGCCAAGGCATATGCTTTTTAGGCGCGGTGGATTTGAAAGAATTTTTAAAGCATTATATTAAAGAAAAAAAAGGGAAAGTGCTTAATGAAAAAGGAGAAAAAATTGGTTATCACAATGGGGTGGTTTTTCACACATTGGGCGAACGACATGGTTTTATTGTTATAAAAAAAAGTCCAAATGATAAACCTTATTACATAATCGGGAAAGACGTAAAAAAGAATATTTTAACAGTTTCTCAAAACAAAAATTTTTCTCATTCTAACATTCTAACGAACATTAGAATAGAAAATGTGAATTGGATAACAAAAATTCCAGATAGTAAAAAGAATTACACAGCACAAATTCGCTATCATGGTGAATTTTTGCTTTGTAAAATAAAATATTCAACACTAAGTGTTGCGCAAGTAATTTTTAAAAAACCAGTTTTAGTTGCTTCCGGTCAGTCCTGCGTTATCTATGACGGTAATGTTTGCTTGGGCGGGGGAGTGGTGAAGTAAAACTTTTCTTTTACTAGGTTTGGCTATATAATGGAAAACAAATGGATTCAAATGAAATCAGGTCTAGGTTTTTAAAATTTTTTGAAAAACGAGGGCATAAAATAATTCCTTCCGCTTCGCTCGTTCCCGAGAATGACCCATCGGTGCTTTTTACAACGGCTGGGATGCAACCCCTTGTACCTTATTTGCTTGGACAAGCTCATCCGATGGGTAAAAGAATTGTAAATATACAAAAATGTGTGCGCACTCAAGACATAGACGAAGTTGGAGACAAAACTCATGACACCTTTTTTGAAATGATGGGTAATTGGTCTCTTGGTGATTATTTTAAGGAAGATGCAATTAAATGGAGTTATGAATTTTTAACTTCCAAAGATGAGGGTCTTGGACTTGACCCAGCACGATTATATGTAACTGTTTTTGAAGGTGATGAAAATGCTTCACAAGACACGGAGGTATTTAATATTTGGGAAAAATATATTCCCAAAAATCGGATTTACTATATGGGCGCTGAAACAAATTGGTGGAGCGTGGGCGATGATGGCCCCTGCGGTCCAGATACGGAAATGTTTTATGATATAACAAAAGATGGACTGGGTGATTTAACTAAAGAGGAATATATAAAGGCTGACCAAGAGCAGAAAGTTATTGAAATCTGGAATGATGTTTTCATGGAATATAAGAAAAAAGATGGAAAAGTAATTGGGAAATTAAAACAAAAAAATGTTGATACCGGTGCTGGTCTTGAGCGAATAATTATGGCCATTCAAGGCAAAGATAATATTTTTGATACAGATTTATTTAAAGATTTAATTGATAATCTTACATTAAAGTCTCAGAAGACTAATACCAGTGACATATCTATTAGAATAATCGCTGATCATTTTAGAACTGCGGTATTTATGATAACTGATGGAATTTTACCATCCAATACGTATCGAGGTTACATTTTGCGTCGCCTTTTGCGAAGAGTTTTTACTAAAGCTTCTCTGGCTGAACTTCCCGATCATTTTTGGATTGAAATTATTGAGATATTATCTAGAGTCTATAAAAAAAATTATCCCGAAATAAAAGAAAAATTTGATTATATTGTTTCAGTTATTAAAAAAGAAGAAAAAATATTTGAAAAACCCCTTGATGGAATTGAGACATATCGTTTGGATCTTGAAGTAGCAAAACTTGGTGTCATAAAAAAAATGGGAGGTGTGCCTATCTTAAAAAACAAAGATACAGCTTCGGGTTTGTATATTTATACGAGTTTTGAAACATACGGAAATCCAATTGATCTAAGCATGAATGTTGCAAAAAATTTAGGTTATGCAGTAGACGAAGATACAATTAATAAAGCTATAAAAGAACATCAAGAAAAATCTCGCACTGCATCCGCTTACATGTTCAAGGGTGGGCTGGCGAATCATAATGAAAAAACGATTAAGCTTCACACTGCGCATCATTTGCTTTTGGCGGCCCTTAAAGTTATTGTCGGTTCTAGCGTGAAACAAAAAGGAAGCAATATTACCGAAGAACGTTTACGAATAGATTTTCTTTGCGATCATAAATTAACCGACGAAGAAAAGAAAAAGGTAGAAGATTGGGTTAATGAGAAAATAAAACTAGGTCTAAGTGTGACAAAGAGAGAGTTACCGTTACATCTTGCCGAGAAAATAGGCGCTGAAATGGAATTCGGAATAAAATATCCTGAAATAGTATCGGTCTATTTTATTGGTCCAGGTGAGCATTATGATGCTGTCAGTAAAGAATTCTGTAGTGGTCCGCATGTTACTAATACTGGATTACTGGGGATATTTAAAATCCAGAAAGAAGAGGCAGTAGCAAAAGGAATAAGGCGCATTAAAGCGGTGCTTGTATAAAATTAATAAGATTAAAATTTAAATTTTAAAAAAAAATGGAAACACCCCCTGGAAAAAGACTAACCCCCTTAGACACAACTAATATTTCAAAAGAAACCAAAGGGGCTGACTCCAATGTTGAAGAATTAAAGAAATTAATTAATGATCCTGATTTCAAAACCCAATTTTTGGCTGTCCAAACAAGAACAGAAATTGCTATAAAAAATAAATTATTAAACAGCACCAAAAAGAGAGACCACGAAACAAAGTTAGCTGAAGCAAATAGATCTCTCTTACAAGCAACGGAAATTCAAACACAAAATCTTAACCAACTAAAAGAAGAACTGGAACAACCAACCCCCGAACTAGTGGAAGCTTTAAATGTTTGGGGAAGATCAAGAAATGTTAGAGGGGAGTATGGTTCCGATCAAAAAGGTTTTAATGCTGGAGTAGTCCATTATTTTGAATACCGGGCACATGTCGGAAAAAATAAAAAACGTTTTAAACCAGAAAACACCCTAAGTATAGAAAGCTTTATTGACTACACGAAAAAATATCAAAGTTTTTTAGAAAATCCGAACCCCGCCACTAATCCACAAATTAAAACAACTAGATTATTAGAAGATTTGAAGGGAAATCGTCGTTTGTATATATTAACAAAAGAAAAAGAGTTCATTGTGGGTTTTGAGAGGACTGGAGAAGGAATGAAAATCTTGTCAGTTTTTCTGGAACAAAATACGCAAAAATTAAATAAGGTGGCAGATGACGAGCTAAATTCTACAGAAAAATCACAAACTAGATTTAATCGTTTAGAAGAACCTGTTAAAGAAATATCACTTTGAAATCATAGTCTTTAATATTTATGTAAAAAAGGTGTAAGACTCTAAAATGTTTACAGACTTTTTTATGGTATAATTAACCAGATGGGAATTTTTTCAAGCAACAAAGAAAAAGATGAATTAATTTTAGTTTTTGACATCCGATCTTCTTCGGTGGGAGGAGCGCTTTTTAGGGCGCAACAATCAGGAATTCCCAAAATAATTTTTTCTATTAGAGAACCGATAATTCTACAAACAAGTCTTGATATTAACCAATTTTTATTTTCAACCATAAAACCTCTTAGTGATATTGCTGGGAAAATCGCTAAGACGAGTATTGGCGCGCCTTCAAGGATTTTTTGTATTCTTTCGTCTTCATGGTATGTTTCCCAAATACGGATAATTAGTTTTAAAAAAGATACGCCTTTTATATTTACTTCAAAACTGGCCGATGATTTAATACAAAAAGAAATATTAACTTTTGAAGAAGAACATTTGGCAAAATATGTGCACTCAAGTCATAAAATCAGATCAATTGAACTTAAAAATATTAAGATAATGTTAAACGGCTATGAAACGTCTCATCCCCTAGATCAAAAAGCCAAAGAACTTGAAATGACCATTTTTATTTCCATGAGTCCGGAGCAAGTCTTATTAAAAATAGAAGAGACAATAAAAAAATATTTTCATTTTGAAAATATAAAATTTGTTTCTTTTGCAATGTCTTCTTTTGCTGTGGTGCGCGATGTGTATATGAATCAAGACAACTTTCTTTTAATTGATATTGGAGGAGAAGTAACTGATATTTCTATGGTAAAAAAAAGTATCCTACGCGAATCAATTTCCTTTCCCTTGGGTCGTAATTTTATAATACGCGGGATTGCATCTATCCTAAGCTGTACGCTTGGCGAAGCAGAATCATTTCTTTCTCTTTTTAAAGACGGGCACGCAGAAGCGGTGACGGAGAAAAAACTCAAACCGATTATAGATAAATTAAAAATAGAATGGCTGCAAAAATTTCAAGAATCTTTAGCTAATATTTCTAGAGATATTTCTATTCCCGCAACTATTTATTTATCCGTAGATAAAGATTTTGCGGATTTTTTTGGTAGAATAATTGAAACTGAACAATTTAATCAATATACCCTGACAGAATCTAAGTTTAGGATTATTTTTTTGAACACAGAGGCGCTTCACGGTATTGCAACATTTGAGGGGAATACAATTCGTGACCCGTTTATTATTATTGATTCTGTTTATATTAATCATTTTTTAATTCACCCCGTTTTACCCCGTTAAGCGGGGCAGAGTGGAGCAAGCATAATTATGTCAAAAAATTTATTTCAAGATATGATAAAAATAAATCATGAACGAAGGCAAATTAGCGATGAAACGGTAAAAAAGCCAAAAACAAGAGAGACGACAATGGCGCCCAATATTATTCCCGAACATCGCTATACTCTTTGGTTTGTGGCGTTAATTGCTGTCGTATTTTTTCTTTTTGCTCTTTCATACTTATTTTCAAAAGCGGAAGTTACCGTAGATCCAAAAATCAAAGACATTGTTTTGAATGAAAATTTATCCGCCAGCAAAGATTCAAATACTGGTGGTTTACCTTTTGATTTGGTTGTTATTCCTGGTGAAGAAACTAAAACAGTGGCAGCTATTGAAGAAAAGGAAATTTCTCAAAAAGCCAAGGGTACGGTTTTGATTTATAATGCTTTTAGCTCTGCCTCTCAAGCGCTTAATATAGACACAAGACTAGAGGGTTCAAACGGAAAAATTTATAAAACAGAAACCAGGACAATCGTACCAGGAATGGCTAAAAATGGCACGCCGGGATCGGTCGAAGTAAAAATTTATGGCGCTGAAGCAGGCGAAGAATATAATAGCGCTCCGCTTGATTTTAAAATTTTTGGCTTTAAGGGAACTTCAAAATATTCTAAATTTTATGCTAGATCAAAAGGAGAAATAACGAGCGGTTTTAAAGGAAAAACGCATATTGTCTCTTTGGTTGATAAAGAAAATGCAGTAACCGAGCTTAAAAATATTCTAAAAGAAAAACTCTTAAAAAAGGCGACGGACCAAATCCCAAGCGGTTTTGTCTTGTTTAAAAAAGCGATTTTTCTTGATATTGATGATGGTGAAAATATTGAACTTTTATCTCCGAATGATACTTTACCGATAAAACTTAAAGGCACGCTTTACGGCATTCTTTTTGAAGAAAAACAATTAACAAAAAAGATAGCGCAAGACACAATTGAAGAATATGATGGAAGCGAGGTCTATATATCAAATGTAAAAGATTTGATTTTTTCTCCCCCCGCTAAAGAGATTTCATTCAAGGATATAAAAACTCTTAATTTCAATTTATCCGGTACCGCAAAAATCGTTTGGAAATTAGATGTTGATAAACTGGCCACTGATTTGTTGAGTAAATCAAGAAAAGAATTTTATCAAATATTGTCACAATATCCAAATATAAATTCCGCCAACTTAACGCTTAGTCCCATCTGGAAGAGGTCTATTCCAGACAAAATAAAAGATATAAAAATACTTGTGAATTATCCAAAGTAATTTATAATAAAGTTTATGGGAAAAATAATCTTATGCGTAATACTCGGGGCAATGGTTGCTCACAACAAAACTTCCTTATAAATATATTTTTCATACCAATGCGCTTTCATAAATACCAAGGGTTTCCCTTGATAGCAATCTGAAATTTGTTGCTATATTTTTGAAATCTGATATAATATATAAGTATGAAAAACAGGACGACAAAAAAAGAATCTAAGTATCTGACAGAGAGTAAGTTTCAAGTGTTTGAAAATAAATTTCAAGTATTTGAAAAAAATTTTGAAAAACATATGGCAAATATTGCTAAGTCTTTTTCTAGAATAGATGAAAAGTTCGATAAAATAGATCAAAGATTAGTTCAACATGAAAAAGCCTTTGCTTTAGTACTCAAACAAATGCAAACATTTACAAAAGAAGCTCGAGAACACAGACAAACAATGTCTAGTTTAATGCGAACAGATATAGGTCAAGAAAAAGCTATTGAAGATTTGCAAATTAGAGTTGATCGTCTTGAAATGCAAATTAAATAATGCTATAGTTGTTATATATACATGAGTGACCTAAAAGATGAAAAAATGTTAACAGTCAGAGGAGTTGTCACTGAGGCGTTACCTTCCACTTTATTTAGAGTAAAAATAGAAAATAAAACAGACCTGCCTCCTGTCCGCGCAGACGGAGCGCAGACAGGAATTAATGAAGAAATTTTAGCGTATTTATCGGGAAAAATGCGCATGCATCGCATTAAAGTTTTAATTGGAGATTCGGTTGAAATTGTGCTTGATCCCTATGGTGGAAAGGGGAGAATAATTAAGAGGTTGTAATTTTTTGAGAAATGGTGTATTATATTAATTGCGGTTTTTAAAAAATGATATGTTGAAAAATAAGGGCCTTTCCCCTTATTTTTGTCTCGTTTTAGGTAAAATTTATGAAAATTAAATCAGCAGTAAAGAAAATATGTGATAATTGCAAAATAATCAGACGAGCTAGGCATTTACGCATAATTTGTTCCAATCCCAAACATAAGCAAAAACAATAATTTATGAGAATTCTTGGAATTACAGTGCCCAATGAAAAAAGACTCGAAATTGGTTTAACTTGCCTTTATGGAATTGGTATTTCAACTGCTCAAAAAATTTTAGATCAAACCAATATTGATCGTGGAGTTCGCGCAAAAGATTTAACATCAGACGAAGAAAACAGAATTCGTGTTCTGGTTGAAAAGATTTTAATAGAAGGAAATTTAAAAAGAGAAATATCAGCGAACATTAAAAGATTAAAGGATATTAAAAGTTATCGAGGTATTCGCCACATAAAAAGATTGCCAGTTCGAGGACAGAGAACAAAAACAAATTCTAGAACCATTAGAGGTAATGTGCGAAAGACAATGGCATCAGGTAGGAGAAAAGAGAGTAAGACATAAAAATAATTTCCGCCAAAAGCGGATCAGCCTATGGCGGAAAAAGTTAAAATGGGAAAGACAAAAATTACAACAAAAATAATCGAAGAAATAAAGAAAGAAGATATAGGAGAAATCCGCCCGAACGATTCAGTCGGGCGGGTAAAAAAAACTCCCCAAATACCCAAAAAGAAAATAACTTCCGGTGTTTTACATATTGATGCCACTTTTAACAACACCAAAGTACTTTTTACAGACAAGTTGGGCAATACATTGTTTTGGTCAAGCGCGGGAACCCTTGGTTTTCGAGGGGCAAAAAAGGGAACTCCATTTGCAGCTTCTAAGGTAGGTGATGTGATTGGCAGTAAAGCAGCTGTGCTTGGGATAAAAGACGCAGATGTGGTGGTTTTAGGAGTTGGGTCTGGACGTGAGCCCGCCATTAGAGCATTTATGGCTCATAGAATTGAAATCACTTCTATTCAAGATGTAACACCGGTGCCTCACAATGGACCAAAAGCCAAAAAACCCAGAAGAGTTTAAGTGAAAATCAATGAGAAAAGCGAATATGATTTTTCCTTATCCCTCACCAATTTATTGATTAAATTAAGTGATAAGATAAATTAAAAGAAATAAATTATGAACAATGATAAAATAAAATAATTAATAAATTGGTGATGGGATGACGATTTTTATAGTCATTTCATTTCTTAAAAATCAGCCATGATATCTAAACCAAAATTTAAAATTTGCCGAAGACTCGGTCCGGGAGTGTATGATAAATGTCAGACTTCGAAATTTACCACTGCAACTGGGAAGAGCGGTTCACTTGGCGCGCGCCGTCCGAAAGCTCTTTCTGAATATGGAGCACAGCTTATTGAAAAACAAAAAATACGTTTTTCATATGGTATATCTGAACGTCAGCTTTCAAATTATGTTAAGAAAGCTTCTCATGTCAAAGGCGCTGGAACTACGGAAAAATTTTATGAGGAACTTGAATCCCGTCTTGATAATGCAATCTATAGAATGGGTCTCGGGAGTAGTCGGCGCGCTACTAGACAAATGGTTTCCCATGGGCATTTTATAGTTAATGATAAAAAAGTTACTATTCCATCATATGAATTAAAGCTTGGAGATATTATAAAAATTCGTGAAGGATCTAGGGCTAAAAAAATTTTTAACAACATAGCAGAAAAACTGAAAGATTACAATTTTCCAGCCTGGATAAGTTTTGATTTAGAAAAGATGGAAGGAAAAGTTTTAGCCAAGCCGAAAAACACAGAGAGTTTTCTTGATTTAAATGCTGTTCTTGAGTTTTATAGTCGTTAATTTATTATTAATAAAAATTTTTTATGCCTGAATACGAAATAATTATGCCTTCTAAGCCCCGTATTGTTTTAGAAGAAGGAAATAAGGGAGTGTTTGAAATAGATGGTTTATATCCCGGGTATGGTCATACCTTGGGTAATAGCTTAAGAAGGATTATTCTCTCTTCTTTGCCGGGCGCTAGCATTACATCTATTAAAATAGATAATGTTTCTCATGAATTTCAGACAATGGATGGAATCAAAGAAGATGTAATTGTAATGATTTTAAATTTAAAAAAGGCCCGTTTTAAAATGCTATCGGACGAATCCCAAACAGTAACGCTTTCTGTTAAAGGTCCAAAGGAAGTTACAGCTTCCGATATAAAAACTGGTGGGCAAGTGGAGATTTTAAATGGAGATTTACATATTGTTTCCGTTACCGGTAAAGTAAATTTAAACATTGAAATGAAAGTTGAAAAAGGTTTAGGCTTTATTTCAAAAGAAATTTTTCAGAAAGAAAAAGTTGATGTTGGTACAATTGCTGTTGATGCAATTTTTACTCCGATTCGTCGAGTTGCTTATGAAGTTGAAAATATGCGTGTTGGTGACAAAACTAACCATAATCGCTTAAGAATCTCAATTGAAACAGATGGCACGCTCTCTGCCCGCGAGGCGCTTTCACGATCTATTGAAATTATGATTAATCAGCTCAAGGCTATTATTGATTTTAAGGAGCCAGAAGCTCAAACATCCGAAGAAGTCGGCGTTCCAACCAAAAACAAAGATAGAGAAACAGAAGAAAAAAACTCAGATTTTGCCGATATTTTAAAAACAAGAATAGACAGCTTAGATCTTTCCACTAGAACATTAAATGCGCTTACCTCCGCGAATATTAGAACATTGGGAGGTTTGGCTAGAAAAAAGCGCGAAGACTTGCTTGAAGTTGAAGGTATCGGCGAGAAAGGAATAACTGAAATAAAAAAGATACTCGGTAAGTTTGGCCTTAATCTGAAAGAATAATTTTTATGCGACACCATAATACTAAAAGAAAATTTGGAAGAGAAAAAAGAGTAAGAAATGCGTTACTTAATTCATTGGCGCTTAACTTAATTGCGCGCGAGAAAATAAAAACAACTTTACCTAAAGCAAAAGAGCTAAGACCTTTTATAGAAAAGCTTATTACGCGCGCGAAAAAGAATAATTTGGCTATTCGCAGATTAGTAATTTCTAAACTTGATGGTCGTGGTCGCGAAGTAAAAAAACTTTTTGAAATCATTGCGCCAAAATATATTAATAAAAATGGAGGATATACCAGAATTCTAAAATTAGGAGCAAGAATAACCGACGGAGCGCCGATGGCTATAATAGAATTTATATAATTATGAAAACAATAATTGAAACAAAAACAATAGATGCAAATGGCAGAACCTTGGGTAGAGTTGCTTCTGAGGTGGCAACGATACTTATGGGCAAAAACAAACCCACTTTTGAGCGCAATAAATACTCTGGCGCGTCTGTAAAAGTTATTAATGTTTCAAAACTTAGCATCACAACGAAAAAGTTAGAAGAAATTTATCATACCAGATACTCGGGGATTCCAGGAGGACTTCGTATTTTAAAAGGTAGCCATACGGTTAAAACAAAAGGACTAAAAGAATTAATGAGACTTGCAACCTACCAAATGCTTCCTTCAAACAAATTACGCAGGGTTATGATGAAAAATTTAAAAATTGAAAACTAATATGATAGATAAAGACACAACAACTAAAAAATCAAAACCTGCCCGCAATGCTTCGCATAGCGATGCAGGCGGGGAGAAATATGTAGAAGCCGTAGGAAGACGCAAAACTTCAACTGCTAGAGTGCGTATTTGGCCGTCTGGGAAAGCAGTTTTTTTAGTTAACGGTGTTGATAGTAAAGAATATTTTAAAACAGAAGAAGAACGTCGCTTAATCTTAGATCCGATAATAAAAGGCATAGTGGCAGAGCAAGGCAAAGCATTAAAATGGAGCGTAGAGGCGCGAGTCTCCGGCGGGGGAATTCATTCTCAGTCGCAAGCTGTGCGTCACGGACTTGCTCGCGTTTTGGTTTTATTTGATCAAAAATTTCGTGGAAATTTAAAAAAACTGGGATATTTAACACGCGACCCGAGAGCTAAGGAACGAAGAAAATTCGGACTAAAGAAAGCAAGAAAGGCGCCTCAGTGGAGTAAACGCTAACTGCTTAGCGTTTACTGTGATTTCGTGCAAAAGAAAATTTCCGATGCGAGCTTGCGAGCAGGAAATAACGGGCGACGTCATCTAACCACCGCACTATTTTAAAAGGGATTTTTTTGTGTTAATATGTGCTTATGGCAGACGAAGAAATTAAAAAAGATGCTGAAAATAAACCCCTCGAGGCTGCTCGGGGTGACTCTGTTGAGTCAGAAGATTCCGAGGTTTTAGAATTTGAATTCAACGAAGACGGGGAAGAGGATTTAAAGAAAACCCTTAAAAAATTAAGGGACTCTTTGAAGGTCTGTCAAAAAGAAAAAGAAGAATATCTTCTTGGTTGGCAGAAAGAGCGGGCTAACTTTGCTAATTATAAAAAACAAGAAGATGACCGAA
The DNA here is from genome assembly GCA_001786745.1 of Candidatus Nomurabacteria bacterium RIFCSPHIGHO2_01_FULL_36_23. Lineage (GTDB taxonomy): Bacteria > Patescibacteriota > Minisyncoccia > Phycocordibacterales > UBA9973 > UBA9973. The sequence continues at coordinate 28,549 of MFTF01000016.1, forward strand.
GGACTTTATTTTCAGAATCCATACGTGAACGGATACTTGCTAGGTTTTTAATAGTGGTGGACAGCTTTAATATGGCTTTCGCCAATAAAGAGGCCTGGGATAAAGTAGATTCAAACTGGCGTCAAGGCGTAGAATATATTTACGCGCAGATGAATGGAATTTTTGAAGAATATGGAGTAAAGGCAATAGGAGAGGTAGAAGAAGATTTTGATCCAAATATTCACCAATCCATAGACGTGGTAGAAACTGATAAAAAAGAAAATAATCACAAAGTGGCTGAAGTTATTCAAAAAGGATACAAATTAGGCGAGCGCGTAATGCGTCCAGCCAGGGTGAATGTTTATGAATACAAAAACGGAGAAAACTAAAGTTTGTGTTGATTGTAAAAATGAATTTGAAAATCTAATAAAAAATGAAGTTGTTCATCGTGAAAATTTCAATCTTAAAACTACTAATTCCATTGGCAATTATATGCTCAATTGCGATAAGTGCATAAATGTATTTTCTTGGGAAGATTCCCAAAATTGTCGAAATTCACTGCGAGGCAGGGAGGCCAAAGATTGCATAGATCAATTCGGTTCTTGGCATGTTGAAATTGCTGGAAATAATAGTTGTGTACATGGGGGATATGAATTGATAAATTCCTCCTGGTCTAATGCCAGATATTCGCAATATTTGGATATTTGCGATGAGTATGAATATTGCTTTGGTTGCATTGGACTGAAGAAAAAAAAGTATCGTATTTTAAATAAGCAATATTCAAAAGAAGAATATGAAAAATTGAAATCCAAAATTATTGAAGACATGAAAACTGGGGGCGAATATGGAAAGTTTCTGCCATATTCTATGGGGCTTTGTGGGTATAATTTTTCAAATGGCATAATTTATTTTCCGAATACTACTAAAGAAAAAATAATGGAATATGGCGGCTATTGGTCGGAAGAAGATTTGTCGTCGCAAGACGGGATTTCCTCGCTAAAATTACCTGACAGCGTTTTTGACACTAATACAGAAATTTCATCCAAAGCCCTAATTTGCCCCGAAAGTCATTACCGATTTAATATTTCCAAGGCCGAATATGATTTTCATAAAAGAAAAAATTTTGCTTTGCCGCGTCTGCATTTTGACCTAAGAACATTAAAAAAAATCAAAAAATGGCAGTCTTAAAAAGTTATCCCCACAAGTGCTTTTATTGCAAGAAAGATATAGATGCTTATTATCCGCCGGAATGGGGCTACAAAAAAATCGCCTGTGAAGAGTGTTATAAGCAAAATATAGCTTAGAATTGTGCAAGACCGAGCCTCTCACAAAGAATACTTATAACTCTGCTATCGCAAAAATATAAGTAAATACATCTACGCTATAGCGTAAATTAAAAAATAAGATGAATTTTCAAGAAGAAAAAAGAATATGCCAAAATTGCAAAAAAGACTTTGTTATAGAACCGGATGATTTTAATTTTTACGAAAAAATAAAAGTCCCTCCGCCGACATGGTGTTCAGAATGCCGAAGAATGCGTCGTTTTGCGCAGACAAGTGAAACTGTCCTTTATAAGCGCAAATGTGATTTAACTGACAAAGATATTTTTAGCATGTATCCAAAGAACGTTCCTTTTCCCGTCTATGAGACGGATGCTTGGTATTCCGACCAATGGGATCCGTATGAGTATGGAATGGATTTCGATGAAAAGAGACCGTTTTTAGAGCAAGTTTTAGAACTTCAAAGTAAAGTACCGAGAATGTCATTGGTGAAACAAGGAATAGCAGTTAATAGTCCATATGCCCATCGAGTATCATATCCCCAAAATTCCTACATGACTTTCAGGGCTTCTTATCCTGAAGATTGTTTGTATGTATATAATGCTAAATATACAAAAGACTGCTCCGACTCGGCTTGGATTTTTAATTCTGAACTTTGTTATGAATGCGTAAACGTTGAGAATTGCTACAATATAAAATTTAGTCAAGAAAGTAAAGACTGCCAAAATTCTTTTTTTCTTTACGCTTGCCGAAACTGCTCCAATTGCATTGGTTGTGTGAATTTAGTTAACGGAGAATATTATATTTGGAATAAAAAATACACTAAAGAAGATTATTTCAAAAAAATAAAAGAACTTAAATTAAATACTTTTTCAAATATAAAAAAATTACAGGAAGAATTTGAAGAATTCAGGAAAAAATTTCCAGTTAAAGCCATTACAGGAGTAAAATCTGAAAAAGTATCCGGGAATTGGTTCTCTAACTGCAAGAATGTTCTTCAGTCTTTTGATTGCGTGGGTGTGAAGGACGGCAAGCATCTATTTATGGTTTTTGGCGCCGAAGATTGTATGGATTACTATGAATGGGGGAATAAAGCTGAACAGGTTTACGAATCAATAAACTGCGGAATAAACATAGCCAGGCTTTATTTTTGCAATCAATGCTGGATGGGAGCATCAGATTTATACTATTGCAATACCTGTCCAGGGGCGCGAAATTGTTTCGGTTGCGTGGGATTAAAGAAGGGTGAATATTCAATACT
>MFTF01000017.1 GCA_001786745.1 Candidatus Nomurabacteria bacterium RIFCSPHIGHO2_01_FULL_36_23
TTAAATTTATATCTGTAATATTTTGAGTCTTTGATAAATCATGAATGGCTTTGCTTAAAACAAGTCTTCGCCATTCACTTTTAGAAGATAAAATTTTATTTTTCACTAAAACCTCGCTCAAGAACTCTCCGGATCTTACTTTTATTTCTTTTATATTATCTGGAATCTCTTTTTTTTGAAAAGTATTCACAAAATTCTCTTGCGCTTTTTGCGCCTTTTCCTCTCCATGATAAATTTTGACAATTTCATAAGCCAATTTCATTTTTTGGTCAAGCGGTTTCTCTTTTATAAAATGACTAAAACCCAAGCCAGTACAGATTTCAAAACCCAAAGCAATCATACTGTCGGGCCAATTCATTATTTTGCTAAACACATTGTCAGCTGAGTCATTTAAAGTTATCATGTTGTCTTCTGTTTTCCCCATTTTTTTACCAGTTGGATCTATCAATAATTTTGTAGTTAAAACAAACATTTCTTTGTGCTTTTTTCTTTTCATTAAATCGCGACCAGCAAGCATGTTAAACATTTGGTCATTGCCACCAATTTGTAAATCAACATCCATCGTCACGGCGTCATATGCCTGAAAAATAGGATAAAGAAATTCATGAGCATAAACTTCCCGGCCAGCCTTAATTCTTTCTTGAAACATGTTCCTTGTAAGTAGATTTGAAACCGTAAAGTTAGAGGCTAATTCTAATATATCTTTTGGAGTAAGTTTGTTTGTCCATTTTTCATTATAAACAAAATGAATATTTGATTTTTTTAAATTCAAGATTTTGCCAATCTGTTTTTTATATTCGCTTGCGTTCTCTAAAACCTGCTGATGGTTAAGAAGTTTTCTGGTTGCTTGTTTGTCTGTAGGATCTCCAATTTGCGCCGTAAAATCACCAATTAAAATAATCACTTCGTGGCCAAGATCCTGAAATTTCCTTAACTTGAGAAGTTGGACTAGATGACCAAGGTGCAAAGTACTCCCCGTCGGGTCAATTCCATAATAAAGCCGGATTTTTTTGCCAGACATTAAAACTCTTTCAAGTGTAGATTTATCGGGGTACACCCTTTCCACTCCACGTGTCAAAATTTCATCTATTTTTTTTTCATCTGTCACCACTTTCATGCTCGAATTATAGCACATTTTCTGCTATGATTAGAATAATGAAAAAATACCGGGAAAACAAGAATTTGCGGAAAAATGTAATACTTTTTTGCGCTGGTATTTTTATTTTAATGATGGGAATAATAATTCTTTGGCTTTTTTCTATGAAAATCCCCGATTTTCATTCTTTTGGAGACAGAAAAATTGAAAATTCTACGAAAATATATGACCGTACCGGAAAAATTTTGCTTTATGATATACATAAAGACACAAAAAGAACTGACATAACTTTTGAAAATATGGGAGCAAATATCAAGAATGCGACAGTCGCGATTGAAGATTCTGAATTCTACAACCACGGCGGAATAAGAATTACCTCTATTTTTCGCGCGGTGCTGTCTAATTTTTGGGGTACTGGCAGAACTCAAGGCGGTTCAACTATAACTCAACAATTAGTAAAAAATGCTCTCTTAACACAAGAAAAATCCTATACTAGAAAAATAAAAGAATGGGTATTGGCGGTTAAAATAGACAAATCCATACCAAAAGAAAAAATTTTAGAATATTATCTAAACGAAGCTCCTTATGGGGGAAATGTTTACGGCATAGAAGAAGCAAGTAAAACTTATTTTAACAAAGACGCAGCTGATCTGACCTTAGCTGAAGCAACATATTTAGCATCAATTCCTCAATCTCCGACAACCTTATCGCCCTATGGAAAAAATAAAGATAAGCTAGAAGCTAGAAAAAATTTAGTGCTTTCTAGGATGTTGGAGCTTAATTTTATTTCAGAAGAAGAATATGATAAAGCAAAAAATGAAATAGTAATTTTTTCTCCGCAAGAAACTACGGGAATTAAGGCGCCGCATTTTGTCTTTTTTATTAAAGATTATCTTGAGCAAAAATATGGAAGTGAAATAGTGGAAAAAGGCGGACTCAAAGTTACCACAACGCTTGACTATAATTTACAAGAAAAAGGAGAACAGTTTGTAAAAGAAGGCGCTCTGCAAAATGAAAAAGACTGGAACGGGAAAAATGCTTCCTTGGTGGCAATAGACCCAAAGACGGGACAGATTTTAACAATGGTAGGCTCAAAAGATTATTTTGATAAAACAATAGATGGGAATTTCAACGTTGCCACAGCCAGCAGACAACCCGGGTCTTCTTTTAAGCCATTTATTTACGCTACGGCCTTCAACAAGGGCTTTACTCCCGACACGGTGCTCTTTGATCTGCCCACAGAATTCCAAACCACCTGTGACGCTTATGGCAATGCCCTACCGGGACATAATCAAAAAGACTGCTATAAGCCAGATAATTATGATGGAAAATTCCGCGGACCGATGAGTCTGAGAGATGCGCTGGGACAATCAATTAACATTCCGGCAGTAAAACTTTTCTTTTTAGCGGGACTTTCCGATTCATTGAAAACGGCAGAGGACATGGGTATCAGCACCTTAACTGACATCGGTCGATATGGACTTACTCTTGTTATTGGGGGTGGAGAAGTAACTCTCCTTGATATGACTTCAGCTTATGGAGTTTTTGCAAATGATGGTATAAGAAATCCATACACTGGAATTCTAAAAATTGAAGATATAAATGGAAAAGTGTTAGAAGAATACACGCCACACAACAGTGAGATCTTGCCCAAAAATACCGCCTTAACAATTTCAGATATTTTGGCAGACAACAAAGCTCGTACGCCGACTTTCGGCGCAAATTCAGTTCTTCTAATTCCCGGAAGAGACGTAGTGGCAAAAACCGGAACGACGAATAATAACAAGGATGCCTGGACTCTGGGATATACACCATCAATTGTTGTGGGTGTTTGGGTGGGTAATAATGATAATGAGCCAATGAAGAAGGGAGGGGCAGCTTTAGCGGGACCTATCTGGAACAGATTTATAAATGAAGCACTGAAAACCTTGCCGGATGAAAAATTTGAGAAACCCGACCTGGAAATTGATCTCCAAAAAGTAAAACCAATACTTCGCGGATTCTGGCAGGGTAATGAAAACTTTTTTATAGATAAAATTTCTGGAAAACTAGCAACTAAAAACACACCGGAAGAAACAAAGCAAGAAAAAGTAATAACAAATGTGCATTCAATTCTTTATTGGGTGGACAGAAATGATATTTTGGAGACACCCCCCTTAAACCCGGGAGATAATCCGCAATTTAATCATTGGGAAATTCCTGTGCAAAATTGGTGGACTCAAAATAAGAGTAAATATGGGATAACTACATGGAATGATAAACCAACCATGACCGATGATGTACACACTGATTTATCCAAACCGGTTGTTTCAATCCTTGAACCAAACACAGAAACAGTTTATTTACCGGATCAAAAAATACAATTAAAAATTTCAAATTTGGGAGTTTTCCCCCTTAAAAAAATAGACATTTTTATAAACGATATCTTTTTAGAAACCCTAGAATCTCCTTTCATATTCTTTTTTACTCCATCAAAATTGGAGGATTTACAAATAAATAATGAGTTAAAAATAATTTCTTATGATACTGTTTTTAATCGTGGCGAAACAACTTTAACTTTTGAAATACAGTATTGATTATCTTACTTATCTATTCATTGGCATTATAAGATAAGTAAATGACGAATCAGAAACTGGAGATATGACTATTGGACGAGACGCCCCAGCCAATTTTATAGATATGCTATCGGTATTGATTGACTGGAAACAATCCAAAAAATATTTATAATTAAAACCCAACTCAATGTTTTCTCCGGTTATGGCGGCATCTAAATATGTTTTATTTTCACCAATATCACTATTAGCAGAAGATAATTCAAAAATCTTCTCTTTCGGATTAATTGCAAGATTCACTTGATTAAATTTGTCTGAAAAAATATTTGAAAGTTTAAGCGCATTTAATAAATCCTGTTTAAGCAATACGGCGTTGGTTAAAGAATTTTGAGGGATAATCTGACGATAGTCTGGAAAAATCCCATCAATTACTCGTGAAGTTAAATAAACATTGTCTGAGGAAAAAGAAATCTGATTTTTATTAAAACAAATTTTTATGATGCCGGTAAATTCTCCAAAAACTCTCACTATTTCAGAGACATTTTTAAACGGAATAAGAATTCCTAAAATTTCTTCGGATTTTTTTACTTTAATCTTTTTTTCAGCTAATCTAAAAGAATCGGTGGAAACAAAAACTAAATTATTTTCATCTGTATAAACAAAAACACTTGAAATTTCGGGTTTTATGTCCGATGGAGAGGAGCTGTAATATACCGATTTTATGCCATCTATTATTTTTTTTGATTCTATTTCAAACACAGATCCAATAACTTTCGGTATTGTTGGAAAATCATCGTGTGGCTGGCATTTTAATTTTATTTGACTCTTTTTTGTTTTAATTAATAAATTTCCACCAACACTTTCAAGGGAAACATTTTCATTTTGAAAAACATTAGAAAAAACACCACTTAATACCGATCCGGAAACAGCAACGATGCCTTCTTCTTCTATTTTTGCGGGAACTTCAATTTCAATCCCAAGACTTAAGTTTGTAGCCCGAAGTTTTAATGACCCAGAAGACGCAATTAAAAGAATTGAGCTTAAAATTGGCAAAGTTAAGTTTTTACCAGTAATTTTTTCAACTTGAGAAATTCCATTTTTTATTTTTTCAATTTGGCATTCTAGTTTCATGTGTTTATGTTTTATGTTTTTAAATTTATTAGTATTAATATGTGTGTTGATAAGTGGATAATTTGTTTTTGTTTTTAATTTAAGGGATTATTTGTTGTTTTTTGTTTTTAATTTAAGTCTAATAACTTTTTATTACTTAAACATGATTCGTATTTGCTCTAATTCTTGTAAAAGTTGCGGGTCATTTTTCAAGTCTGCTTTAATCTTTAAATACGAATGAATTACTGTTGTGTGGTCTTTCCCGCCCAATTTTTGTCCAATTAATGGATATGACACACTGAAATCTTCTCGGAGTAAATACATCACTACTTGTCTTGCTTTTACTATTTCTTTTTTTCTGGTTTTTTCATAAATTGATGATTCTTCTAATTGATAATGTTCGCTCACTATTTTCACAACATCTTTTATTGCCATGTTTTTTTTGGGTTTCATGTTATTTTTAAGCAGATTTTTAACTTCCGGCAGTGAAAGGGGTCTATTTTTCAAACGATATTGGCACACTATGATATTTAAATTCCCCTCAAGTTCACGGATGTTGCCTTGAACAGCGTCCGCAACATATTCTATGATTTCTTGGTCTAAATCAATATTGAATTCTTGTAATTTTACTTTTAAAATTGCCAGACGAGATTCATATTCTGGTTCAGAAATGTCTACTATCATTCCAGCGGCAAAACGAGACTTTAAACGATCGGCTAGTTCAGGGATATAGTTTGGGTGTTTGTCAGAAGAAAAAATAATTTGTTTGTTGTTTTCATAAAAAGTATTAAATGTGTGGAAAAGTTCTTCCTGAATTTTTTCCATTTTACCAATAAATTGGATATCATCTATAATCAAAAGATCATATTTACGATACTTTTCTTTAAAAGAATTTGCCTTATTGCTCTGTAGTGAGTTTACAAAATCAGTGGCAAACTTTTCTAATGTCATATAATGCACCTTTTTATTTTGATATTTTTCTTTTATTGAATTTCCCATGGCCTGGATTAGGTGGGTTTTACCTAAGCCCGTGCCCCCATAAACAAAAAATGGATTATATTTAGTACCAGGGTTATCTATAATTGCCACAGCTGCGGCATATGCCAGTTCGTTAAAAGATCCCACGATGAAAGAATTAAAATGATAACGCGGATTTAAATTATCTTCCGGGTTTATATATAAATCTCTTAAGGGTAATTCTTTATTCACATAAGATTCACTATTATTTATTGTTAATATTTCTTGTTTTTTATTTTCTATCTTATAAATAGAATATTCTACAGCGCGCATATTTTCATATGCATCAGCTATGGTCTTTGTAATAAGTTTATGATATTTATTTATAAGCCAATCACGAACAAATTCGTTTGGTACTCCAATATAAACAATACCCGCATCTTCTTTTACAATAGAAGTATTTTTAAACCAAGTACTAAAATTAGCTTTTGAAATACCTGCCCCAATTTCAACTAAGCAATTTTCCCAGAGCTGTTTTGTGTTCATCCCGATAGTGAAATTTCAAATTGTTCTTTATTGATTTTAATAAAAACAACTCAGAACTTTATTATTAATAATCCTACGTTACTTAAAAACCTAATCCCAAGAAAGAACAAATCAATGATTTGAAATTCTACTACGGGATTCATCGCTCCATATTATACTATTTATAAAATATACGATACTTGTAAAAACTTATTAACTATGTTGATAATCTGTGGATAAAAATGCAGACTCTGGGCTTTAGGGTTTTGAACGCCAACTAGAACCTAATGCCTAGTTGCCTAACGTCTAGTTTTATTATAGACTCTACTATATGTCACAAACATATCAACCCAAAAAACGAAAAAGAGCTAAGGCTCATGGATTTCTAGTTAGATCCAGAACTAAAACCGGCCAAAAGATTCTCTTAAGAAGACGCCAAAAAGGCAGAAAAAGATTGTCCGTTTAATATGCTTTTTGTATGCTTCTTAAAAAAAATAGGGCCGATAAAGAGGCGGTAGAAAGAATCTTTAACGGGGGTAAGTTTATTAATTCTCCCAATTTAACTTTTAAATTTATATTAACTAACCAGTCCTCTGCCCCGCGGATTTCTTTTGTTGCCCCAAAAGGGATTGCCAAGTCTGCGGTTAAGAGGAATCTACTGCGTCGGCGCGGGTATGCTGTGTTGAAAAAATATATTGCTCACTTTCCCCTCGGACTCCTTGGCGTCTTCCTTTTTAAAAAATATCAAGACGATACCACAATAATTGAAAATGAAATTAAAAATATCCTTCATAAAATTAATTAATTTTTATCAAAAATTTTTATCTCCCAGCAATAAATGCGTATTTTACCCATCCTGCTCGGAATATGCCAAACAAGCAATGAAAAAATATGGCGCATTTAAGGGTGCTTATTTTGGATTTTTACGCATTTTGCGTTGCCATCCGTGGCAGAAAAATCATATCGATCCATTAAATTAAGCAGTCTTATTTTAATACTTGCCCCGTAGTAAATTTTGCTAAAAATTTTATTTCGGGGTAAAATTAGAGAATGCTCTCAAATATATGGAATACTCTTTTATATAAGCCATTAATCAACGGATTGGCTTTTTTGATTTCAATTGTTCCCGGCGGAGATGTCGGTATTGCGGTTATTGTTCTTACTATTCTCGTTAAATTACTGCTTTTTCCTCTTTCAGAGCGCCAGATTAGAAATCAAGCGGCCATGAATTTACTTGCTCCTGAACTTAGTAAAATAAAAGCGAATGGAGCAAGTAAAGAAGAGCAGGCAAAACAAACATTTGAGCTTTACAAAAAACACAAGACCAATCCGTTTTCCGGATGTCTGTTGGTTTTAATCCAGATTCCTATTATTTTTGCCCTATACTATGTTTTCTTTAAGGAAATAAATTTTGAGAGCGGATTGCTTTATTCTTTTATCCACGTTCCAACTCAAATAAAGATGATTTTCTTGGGTCTTATTGATATTGGTAAACCGAGTTTAATTTTAGCAGTTTTAGCAGCAGTTTCTCAATATTTTCAATTTTATCTCATGCCCAAACCCCCCACCCCTTCTACAACTTTCGCTAATTCTCTTCAGGTAAATTTAAGCAAAAGTATGAATACGAATATGCAATATTTTTTCCCAATTCTCATTTTTGTTTTTCTTTATACGGGAATTCCTGGGCTCATTGTCCCTCTTTCTGGTGTAATTGCTTTATATTGGGTTACAAGTAATATCTTTACCATAGGTCAGCAAATTTACGTAAATAAAACAGAAAAAAAAGTATTGGCCAAAGAAATAAAAGTTTTAAGTTCTTAAAGTATATGGATAAAAAAGAAATACAAAATTTAATAAAAGAATTAATTGAAAAAACCACGATAAAAGTAGATAAAATTACTATTACTGAAAACAAGGGAGCCAATACTTGGTTTGGAGTTGAGGTAAATGAACCGCATTTTTTTGTGGGGCGGGAGGGTGAAGCGCTCTATGCATTAAATCATCTTATTCGCAAAATTATTGAAACAAAAATGTTTCCCGGTGGTAAAACTAGACCAGAAAATGACTTTAATAACGGGATTTTAATTGATATAAACGATTTTCAAAAGAAGCGGATAGAAAATATTCGCGCAGTGGCTCACATGATGTCGGAACGAGCAAGATATTTTAAATCCAACATAGAAATTGACCCGATGTCAGCTTTTGAACGTAGAATCGTGCATGAATTTTTATCTGATGCAATCGACTTAAAAACTGAATCAATAGGTTTTGGACCTTCTCGCAGGGTGGTAATTAAATATGTTGGTAATATTTAATTTAATTCTAGTTCCCACAAAAAAGAATCTTTTTTATTTACAAAAAGCAAATATTTTTCACTTTCGTCTAGGGTAAGCTTTATACCGTCAATGTCTTCCCCGCCCAGAATTGTGACTGGGTCTGAAATCATTGTTGTATTTCCATTTTTAATATCTATTCTCCAAATCTGATCTGAAAAAGATACCTCTCCTTGATACCAAGCATCGGGATATTCTGTTTCATTAATTGATTTTGGCACAGCGCAATACACAATGTCGCTTAATTTGCCCCAAACACATTTTTCTGGCAAGGTTCTCACTCCCAGTAGGTCAGAATTTTTTGCGCTAATATTATAAACACTAAGTGATAAATTGTTATTGCCATATAAAACTAATTTGCCATTGGGGCTTGTAAGAGTGGTGAGTCCATTGATATCACCCAGTATCCTATTAAAACTTTTTGCGCTCGGATTAAGCCCATACATATATCCTTTTGTATTCCATGATGGTTTAGTAGTAAGAGTTATCAATGAGCCATTCGGCCAAAACGATAACCATTCGGTAAAAAGAGAATCAAAAATCTGAATTTTCTTATTATCTAATAAGTTAAAAATTGTGCCTACCATATTATCTCCGACAT
>MFTF01000018.1 GCA_001786745.1 Candidatus Nomurabacteria bacterium RIFCSPHIGHO2_01_FULL_36_23
AGAAGTACATCTTTCACATATGAGCAAAGACTATCATAAATATAAAATGGTAAAAGGTAAAAATTATTTCAAACCCAACATTAGAAAACAGCTAGGCTTTGCCTAGCTGTTTTAGTTATCCACAGGTGGCTTGTTGACAGGTGAACGCTCGTTCACTTATACTATTGGTATTACAAATAACGAACGGAGCGAGTATATTATATATTCAACCCGGTTAAATAATTTTTGCAAAGCAAAAATTGATTCTTCTAGAATCATTTAACGGGGTAAAGATTTTAATAATCATTTCGTTCATTTAAAATCACATATGTCACAAACACAATATCTCAAGATGCTTGAGAAAGAGATACAAAAGATTAACAAGAGAATTGATTTGAAAATTCTTCAGGGTGAAGCGTACTTTAAAGAAGCTAGAGATCATAAATTACTCTTGCAAAAAGTTCGCTACCACACCAGGCGAAGTCTTGCGCAAAGAATGATTCACTTATTCTTCCGCAAGAATCTATATGCGTAATCCATATCAAACCAAAATAGAATCTTTTTACTCGCAAAACAAAAGAATGCCCACTTATTCTGAAATGCTGAAACTTTTCTGTTTTAAATCCAAGAATGCCGTGTTTAAAGTTGTAGAGAAATTAACAGAGGCGGGATTAGTGGCGAAAGATCATTTGGGTCGGCTCATCCCGGCCGATTCTTTTGGAGAAATTCCAATGCTCGGACTGGTGACCGCCGGATTGCCGGCAACCGTGGATGAGGAATTGACTGATACTATAAACTTAGATGATATGCTTGTTGGGAAAAAAGAACTTACTTATATGCTGGAGGTTGACGGCGATTCTATGATTGACGCGCACATAGAAAAAGGAGATATGGTAATTGTTGAACGAGCCAATCAAGCAAAAAACGGAGAGATAGTTATTGCCGAAGTGGACGGTGAGTTTACAATGAAATATTTTTACAAAAATGGAAACAAGGTCTGGCTCGAACCGGCGAATAAAAACTATAAGCCAATACATCCGGAACATTCCTTAAATGTAATAGCGGTATTAAAAGCGGTGATTAGAAAGTATTAAAATGTTATAATAGAACTATGTTGAACACATTGCAAAGACCAAAAACAATTATAAAATTAGCAAAAAAAAATGCTAATACCTCATATTTTGAGGCAAAAAACATTTCAATATACAAAGATAATATTTTAACAACTAATTCTATTCCAGAAAATTCTGTTGACTTAATCATTACGTCACCACCTTATAATGTTGATATTCATTACAATTCCAATGGTGACAATTTATCTTATGAAGACTATTTAGAATTTACTGAAAAATGGATTAAAAAATGTTTTGATTTATCAAAAAATGAAGGAAGATTTTTACTAAACATACCTCTTGATAAAAATAAAGGTGGGCAAAAGTCTGTGGGTGCAGATATTACACAAATCGCAAAAAAAGTCGGATGGAAATATCACTCAACAATTATTTGGAACGAGGGGAACATATCACGTCGCACCGCTTGGGGATCTTTCATGTCCGCTTCTGCCCCTTATGTTATTGCTCCGGTAGAACTAATTTTAGTTTTATATAAAAACAGCTGGAAAAAAACTGGTCTTAGTAGGGAAAATGATATTACAAAAAAAGAATTTATGGATTGGACGAATGGAGTATGGACTTTTAATGGGCAAAGTAAAAAAGGAGCCGGTGGACACCCTGCTCCGTTTCCAGTTGAATTACCGAGACGATGCATAAAATTATTTAGTTTTATTGGTGATACTGTCCTAGACCCATTTTTAGGTAGTGGTTCTACATTAATTGCTTCTTATTTACATGGCAGAAAAGGCATAGGGGTTGATATTGACGAAAAATATTGTAATATTGCGATAGAACGTTTAAACAAGGAAGTAAAACTAAATTAATCTAGCTTAATATAAAAAATTATGAAAAAGAATAAATCAATTAAAGACTTACTCATTGAATATTTTAAGGCACATACGAAAGAAGATATGTCACATGGCCCAGTTGTTGATTGGGTTGAGACAAAATATAAAAAGTTATATAACAAAAAACCTAGAGACACATGGCGTTCCATTAGAAATCTACACCAAACCGGATTTTTAGTTAAAGTTAAAAAAGGAATTTACCGTTATGATCCTAGCATGGTTAAACAAAGAGAGTTAGAAGATTTTACATCTGAACAGAAAAAACAAATTTTTGAGAAGGACAATTACCGCTGTGTGCAATGTGGCAGAAGACAAGATGAAGGGTATGAATTACATGCAGATCATAGAATTCCTAAAGATAAAGGGGGGAAAGCAATGGTTGATAACGGACAAACACTGTGCCCCATCTGTAATTTTAGAAAGAAAAATTATGGACAGACAGAAAGTGGAAAGAAAATGCTAATTCGGCTTTGGGAAGCATCAATAAAAATTGGTGATGAAAAAACTAAAAAATTCTGTGAAGAAGTTTTGAAAGTCTATGAAAGATTTGACATTAATGGACATATTGAATGGAAAAAATAATTAAGAAATTTATGAACGCAACAGAAATTTTACAATCTGTGGGATTAAAAACAAATAACGCTATCTTTTCTTTTAATAATGGGGAAGCAGTGGAAAGATTATTAGAATTTATTAAAGAATGGGAACTACAAATACAAATTAAAAAAATTAGTGAAAAAGACCGGGAAACCCTTTTCGCCAGTTATGCAGATTCAATTATTGATTACCACCCAGAAAACGACCATCAGGAACGGGGAGCATTTTTGAGAAATGGAAAAATGCTTATGAAATATGGTTTGACAAAAGATGATATAAGAAGATTAGATTTTTGTTGATCCAATACAGGAGTTTGGCACAACCGAGCAAGGCAGTATAATTTCTATTAAAGGGGTTTTAAGTATTTATTCATAATGAGAAAATTAAAATGAAAAAAGAGAAGAATAAAAATAGAAAAGATGAGTGGAAAGGTTTTGATGACTGTGCTATTTGTCAGGCAATGAAAAATGGGACAGCCAACAACGCAAAGGATTTAATGAAGGCGTTTCAAGAAGCTGAAAAAAGTGGTATAGGAAAAGTTGGTTTTGGAAATAGTCACGACAGTGATAGTTCAATCCCGTCTCCGTATTTAAAGCATTAATTGGGGATTAAAAAGTTTAAATTAAAAAACCCCTTGCGGGGCTTTTTAATTTTAGAATTCTTTTCGCGCGAAAAGAATCCGCCTTGACTCGCGTCACAGGCGAGGCAGGTTTACGCAATCGTGTCCTTTAAACCTTTTGCCGGTCGGAATTTTGGAACTTTCTTGGCCACCACCTTGACCTGCTCTCCGGTCTTTGGGTTGCGAGCCATCCGAGCCGCTCTTTGTTTTACAGAAAAGATTCCAAAGCCAGCGATTGAAACTTCACCGCCTTTTTTCAAAGTATCAATGATGGCGTTGAACAATCCGTCAACGATTTCTTCAGCTTGCACCTTGGTACCGCCAAGCTTTCCGTGTACCCAGTCAGCTAATCCTTGTTTATTCATATATTTTAAAAGTGATTTTTGTAATGTTTCGACCCTGCCTCACCATAACGGAGGTCTTTAACTTATAAAATTAACACTTGTTCATTATATACCAAGGGTTTTTTAAGGCAAGTGCGATGCAAAAAATTATATTTCAAAGATTTTTACCGGGCGTATTCAATAATCCTTGTTTCTCTTATCATTGTGACTTTAATCTCCCCGGGATATTTGAGTTCCTGCTCTATTTTTATGGCGATATCGCGAGCCATCAGCTTGGCTTCCGCGTCGGAGATTTTTTCTGGAGTAACAAAGATGCGAATTTCACGGCCGGCCTGAAGAGCGTATGATTTTTCCACTGCGGGAAAGACATTTACTAATGCCTCAAGTTCCTGCAATCTTTTTAGATAATTCTCTACCGAATCACGGCGCGCGCCGGGTCGTCCGCCGGAGATGCTATCGGCAGTTTGCACGATGACAGCTTCAATTGTCTCATAAGGATAGTCTTCATGGTGGCTTTTCATCGCCAGGATGATACGTTCATCTGCTCCAAATTTTTGTAAAATTCGCATACCTATCTCAATATGCGTGCCTTGCACCTCATGGTCCAGCGCCTTGCCGATGTCATGAACCAAGGCCCCAGCTTTAGCTATTGTCACATCTGCGCCAAGTTCCTCCGCAATCATACCAGCGATGTGAGACATCTCAATGGAATGTTGAAGCACATTTTGTCCATAACTGGTGCGGAAATACAATCGTCCAATGATAGCTACAATTCGCGGATCAAAATTGAATATTCCACATTCATAAACCGCCTGCTCGCCCTTTTCCTTAATTATTTTATTTATTTCCTCTTTTGCTTTTTCAACCAGTTCTTCAATTTTGGCCGGTTGAATCCGTCCGTCCAGGATTAAATTTTCTAATGCTAAACGCGCCACCTGCCTCCTGATGGGATCAAATGAGGAGATGATTATTGAGCCGGGTGTATCATCCACAATAAGTTCAACTCCAGCGACTCGTTCAAAAGCCCTGATATTTCTGCCTTCTTTTCCTATTATTTTGCCTTTGATTTCGTTATTAGGAATGGCAACTATCGTTGTCATTAATTCAGATGCCGTGCTTGAAGCTAGACGCTGAATGGAAGTAGCCAAAATGTCTTTCGCTCTTCTGTCTAATTTTTCCTCGTTATTATTCTCTAGTTTTTGTATTTTAACCAGTATATCTTCTTCATATTTTTTCTCAATATCTTTTAACAATTCTTCTTTAGCTTCCGTTTCTGTCAATTTTGCCACTCTTTCCAATTCAGTTCTTTTTTCTTCTTCTATTTTTGACACTTTTTCCTGAATCTTTTTTATATCTTCTACTTTTAGTTTAATATTTTCAACTTCTTTATCCATCTCAACTTGTCTGGCATCCAAAAACTCGTCTTTTTTGATAAGTCTTTTTTCCGTTTCTTTAAATTCTTGCTCTTTCTTTTTTTCTTCCTCCTTTAATTCTTCCAATTTACCCTCTGATGTTTTTTTGGCTTCGTCGGTAATTTTCTGCGCTTCTTCCTTGGCGCTAACCATCATTTGTTTTATATCTATTTCTATAGACCTTCTTTTTCCTAATGCGATAATCAAACGGAGATAGTATCCTATGCCAACACCCAAAAGGAGCGCTCCCGCGCCTAATAAAATTATTATCAATGTTATACCCATAAGCTTTGTGTCAGCCTACAAGAACATGCCACTATATTTGCGCCCGCCTGCATCAGCTATGCTGCAAGCATTACGGGCAGGGTTTTACTCCTTTAAGATTTCAACTATTTCTCCTACACATGAAAACTTCATAATATATGGAATATTCCTCTAAACCAAGTAAAAATAAATTTTTAAAGTCAACTTGTTTAGTATAACAGATAAAGAAAAATATGTCTACTAATTATTGGATTTTGGGACTGGAGCTTTGGATTTAGTGACTATTTCATCAACGATTCCGTACTTTTTCGCTTCTTCGGCATCCATAAAGAAATCTCTTTCCACGTCTTTTTCTATTTGCGCTAATGACTTGCTAGTATTTTTTGCCAAAAGTTTATTTAAATTATCTCTAGTTTTCAAAATATGTTTGGCGGTGATAGCGATATCTGTCGCTTGACCTTCTACTCCACCCAAGGGTTGGTGAATCATGACTTCCGCGTTTGGTAGAATATAACGTTTGCCTTTTTTGCCGGCGGATAAAATAATGGCTCCACCGGAAGCGGCTAAACCGACGCAAAAAGTGGAAATGTCCGGACGGACATGATTCATCGTGTCAACTATTGCCATCGTGGAAGTAACTGATCCCCCGGGGGAATTTACATAAAGGTATATATCTTTTTTACTATCTTCCGATTCTAGAAAAAGAAGCTGGGCGATAATAATATTTGCAGTATGGTCGTCTATTGGTCCGCCTAAAAATATAATACGCTCGCGCAAAAGTCGTGAATAAATATCATAAGCTCTTTCCCCAAACTGTGATTTTTCTATAACTGTTGGAATAAGCATAAATTATATTCCTTCTCCACCGGAAGCGGCTAAACCGACGCAAAAAGTGGAAATGTCCGGACGGACATGATTCATCGTGTCAACTATTGCCATCGTGGAAGTAACTGATCCCCCGGGGGAATTTACATAAAGGTATATATCTTTTTTACTATCTTCCGATTCTAGAAAAAGAAGCTGGGCGATAATAATATTTGCAGTATGGTCGTCTATTGGTCCGCCTAAAAATATAATACGCTCGCGCAAAAGTCGTGAATAAATATCATAAGCTCTTTCCCCAAACTGTGATTTTTCTATAACTGTTGGAATAAGCATAAATTATATTCCTTTTTCAGGTCCTCGGTTCTCTGGGTCCCTACCCCAGCCAGACCATTCAAAAAGTAATATAATTTATTATATTCTATTTTATAACTTTTTCAAGTTTTTATTGTGTTTTTAGTTTTCCACTTGATCCATCTGGGGCGGGGTGCTACTATCCTAGGCAATGTACCAAATTACATCATGCTCACAATAGAAGGGAATATCGTAAATATAGATAAAGTTTTTCGCGGAAGGATAGAAATTGACCAAAGCGGAATAATAAATAAAATCGGCGAACCGACAGGTGACGCCGATTT
This sequence comes from Candidatus Nomurabacteria bacterium RIFCSPHIGHO2_01_FULL_36_23, assembly GCA_001786745.1. Taxonomy (GTDB): domain Bacteria; phylum Patescibacteriota; class Minisyncoccia; order Phycocordibacterales; family UBA9973; genus UBA9973. Next base: position 6,636 of record MFTF01000018.1, read on the forward strand.
TATTTTTAGAGATGAATTTATCTTTCCAGGGTTCATTGACTTACACGTGCATGCGCGAGAAGATACTAGCCATACACAAGATTACAAAGAAGATTTTATAACAGCCGGACAAGCGGCCATCAATGGCGGAGTTGTGGCTTTCGCGGAAATGCCCAATAATCCCGTTCCGCCAATAGATGATGCAAGTTATGAAGCAAAAAATAATTTAACAAAAAAATCTTCCGTTACTGTTTTGCTTTACGCTGGTATTGGTCCCAAAACTAGACCGCTTTTCGGGAAAGTCCCGTATAAAGTTTTTATGGGGCCATCAGTGGGGGATTTATTTTTTACTTCACGCCAAAGTTTAGAAACTGCTCTTGAAAAATACAAAGGTCAAAATGTGACTTTTCATTGTGAAGACCCAGAAGTTTTAGAGGAATGCAAATCAGGGCTGACACACGAAAGCAGGCGTCCAGCGAAAGCTGAGATTTTAGCCATTGATTTCGCCCTTGAATTAATTGAAAGATATAATTTAACTGGAAAAATTTCTCACTGTTCTACTATTGAAGGAATAAAAAAAATAATGGATGCAAAAACTCGCGGGATTAATGTGTCTGTAGAAGTAACTCCGCACCACTTATATTTTGATGAAACGATGTTGGGCGATAATCGCAAAAAGTTTCAAGTAAATCCGCCTATAAGGCAGTCAAAAGAAAATCGTTTAGCGCTTATCGCTGCGCTAAAAAGTGGCGATATAGATTATCTAGCCACCGATCATGCTCCTCACACAATAGAAGAAAAAGAAAAAGGCATCTCTGGACTTACGCATTTGGATACCTACGGTTCATTTATCGCATGGCTGACGAAAGAGCACAATTTTACACCACAAGAAATTGAAAGGGTTTGTTCACAAAATCCCGCAAACTTTTTAAATCAGTTTATAAAAAACAAGTATGGGGAAATAAAAGAAGGATTTGTGGGGTCACTAACGATCATTGATATGAATAAACCAGTCACAATTACAAAAAATATTTTAAAAACTAAATGTGGCTGGTCGCTGTTTGAGGGGATGATTTTTCCAGGCAGTGTTGTTATGACTGTAGTTAAAGGAAAAACGTATGTCAAATAAAATAAGCAAAACAGCAAAACTGGTTTTTGAGGATGGGACTCAATTTTTGGGCAAAAGTTTTGGCGCTGATAAATCTGTCTCTGGCGAAATAGTTTTTGCTACTGGCATGGTGGGCTATCCGGAAGCTCTAACCGACCCATCATTTCGGGGTCAGATTTTAATTTTTACCTATCCATTAATCGGAAATTATGGCGTGCCCAAAAAAGAACTTTGGGAATCTGCCGAGATTCAAGTTGCCGGATTAATAGTTTGCAATTACATAGATACGCCGTCGCACCATGCTATGAAAATGACGCTGGGGGAATGGTTGAAAAAAGAAAAAATTCCTGCACTCCAAATCAAAGACACAAGAGCTTTAGCGCAAAAATTAAGAAGTGGAAGTTCTAATTTGGGGAAAATTCTTTTGAGCAACAAAAATATAAAATTTGAGGATCCGAATTTAAGAAATTTAGTAAAAGAAATAAGTACAAAAAAATTTTTATCCTATGGTCAAAAAGAAAAAACAGGAGAGAAAACAATTATTTTGATTGATTGTGGCATGAAACAAAATATTATACGTAGATTGGTGGCACGCAATTTAAAAGTTGTGGTAGTGCCATGGGACACAGACGTTACGAAACTCAAGATTGCATTTTCGGCCTTAGTTATTTCTAATGGTCCTGGTAATCCCACAATAGTAAAAATTACTATTAAAAATGTGAAAAAAATTATTACCAAACAAATCCCCATATTGGGGATTTGTTTGGGTAATCAAATTTTAGCCTTGGCGTGTGGTGGCACTACTTACAAATTGCCTTTTGGTCACCGAAGTCAAAATCAGCCCGTCGTAGAAAGAGGGACCAATAAATGTTATTTAACAACTCAAAATCACGGTTTTGCAGTAAAAAAAATCCCCAACAGATTTAAAGAATGGTTTTACAATGCAAATGACAATACTAATGAAGGTATCATTCATAAAAATTTGCCAATAATGTCCGTGCAATTTCATCCTGAAGCTAGTCCTGGACCCACCGATACTGATTGGATATTTGATTATTTTTTAAAAAAAGCTGGAATAAAAATAAAAAAATGAAAAATAAATTTCAAAAAATATTGATTCTTGGTTCCGGCGCGCTCAAGATCGGCGAGGCCGGGGAATTTGATTATTCCGGCAGTCAAGCAATTAAAGCCCTAAAAGAAGAAAATGTTAAAGTTATTTTAATCAATCCCAACATCGCGACCTTTCAAACTTCTAAATCATTGGCGGATGAAGTGTATTTTTTGCCTATCAATGATTATTTCGTGGAAAAAATTATTGCCAAAGAAAAGCCGAATGGAATTATGTTGTCATTTGGCGGACAGACGGCGCTAAATTGCGGGTTGGCTCTTGAGAAAAAAGGCATTTTAGAAAAATACAATGTAAAAATTCTTGGTAGTCCGATTTTATCTATTGAATTGACGGAAAATAGGGAAAAATTCGCAGAACACTTGAGAAATATCGGTATTCCTGTTCCGCCTTCCGGTAGCGCTACTAATTTAAAAGAAGCAAAAATAATAGCTCTTAAAATAGGATATCCTTTAATGATTCGGGCTGATTTTGCGCTTGGCGGACAAAAATCTGGCGTGGCTAAAAATAAAAAAGAGTTGGAAAAAATAGTCAAGGGAGCTCTCACTATATCTCCGCAGGTTTTGATTGAAAAATATTTGCATCATTTTAAAGAAATTGAATACGAGGTGGTGCGTGATAAATTTGACAATACCGTGACAATCTGCAATATGGAAAATTTTGATCCGCTTGGGATTCATACTGGAGATTCTATTGTCGTCGCGCCCAGTCAGACATTAAATAATGAAGAATATCATAATCTGCGAGAAGCCAGCATAAAAATTGTTCAAAGTCTTAAAATTGTGGGAGAGTGTAATGTGCAGTTTGCGCTTAATCCGTCCCCTTCTCCCTCAGGGAAAGGGGATGAGGAGCTGAAATATTTTGTAATTGAAGTCAACGCGCGTCTTTCTCGTTCCAGCGCATTGGCCTCTAAGGCGACCGGTTACCCTCTTGCTTATGTGGCGGCCAAGCTTGCCTTAGGTCAGAGCTTACTGCAAATAGAAAATAAAATTACAAAAGTTACACAGAGTTTTTTTGAGCCGGCGCTTGATTATATAGTGGTAAAAATTCCGCGATGGGATTTGGTGAAGTTTGTCGGTGCTGTTGAGAAAATCGGCAGCGCCATGAAGTCCGTGGGTGAAGTGATGGCCATCGGTCGGAGTTTTGAAGAAGCCCTACAGAAAGCAATACGAATGCAATCTGGTTTGATTGAAAGTGTTACAGATAATGATTTTGAAAATAACAAGGAACTAAAAAACTTTTTAAACATTCCGACCCCTAGAAGAATCTTTGCCATAGCAGAAAGTATCAGGAAGGGAACTAGTATTAAAGAAATTTATAAAATAACTGGCATTAATCCGTGGTTTTTGTATAGAATACGGAATATTGTAAATATAGAAAAAAGATTTTTAAAGAAAAAATCATTAAACAAAGAAAATTTATTGAACCTAAAACAAATTGGTTTTTCCGACAAAAAAATTGGGAATCTATGCGAAAAAACAGAATTAGAAATTCGCAAACGGCGGATTGACTTAGGAATTACTCCATTTGTTTTTGCCATTGACACATTGGCTGGGGAAATGCCAGCTAAAACTAATTATTTATACTTAACATATAATGGAATTCATCATGATGTGTCTCCAATTGGAAAGAATGCCGTTGTTATTTTGGGCAGTGGGCCGTATCATATTGGTTCTTCTGTTGAGTTTGATTGGTCATGTGTGCATGCGAGTTTAGCGTTAAAACGACATAAAAAACAGTCTATTATTATAAATTGCAATCCGGAAACCGTCTCAACTGATTATGATATGTCGAATCGTTTGTATTTTGAAAATTTATCATTTGAAACTATTGCCGACATTTTTGCATTTGAGGGGGCTTTTGGTTTAATAATTTCTGTGGGTGGTCAACGACCTAATAATTTAGCAAATCAACTTTCACGGGAGGGTTATAATATTTTAGGAACAAAAGCGGTAGATATTGACAAAGCCGAAGACAGAAATAAATTTTCAGCATTTTTAGACAAGTTAAATATTCTTCAGCCTAAATGGCAAAGTTTCACTAATATGAAAAAAGCTCTTAAATTCACAAAAGCCGAAGGTTTTCCAATATTAGTACGACCTTCATATGTGCTGTCAGGTTCAGCTATGCGTGTGTGTTACAGCAAAAAACAATTATTTAATTTTGTGAATAAAGCAACAGTGCTTTCTCCAAAACATCCAATTACCATTTCTAAATACATAGAAAATGCCAAGGAGCTTGAGTTTGATGCTGTGGCCCAAAATGGAGAATTAATGATTTATGGTATTTCTGAACACATAGAAAATGCCGGGGTGCATTCTGGAGATGCGACAATAGTATATCCGACCCAGAGAGTATATGCTTCTACCGAATTTCAAATACGGGAAATTTCTAGAAAAATTACACAGGAACTGTTAGTGACGGGGCCAATTAATATTCAATTTTTAGTAAAAGACAATCATCCTTTTGTGATTGAAGTAAACTTGCGCGCCAGTCGAACATTTCCTCTTTTGTCCAAAGCGATGGATGTAAATTTTCCGGAGATAGCCGTGGATAGCTTTATGGGCAAGGCCAAGTTGCGGCATGTTTCTTATCCGAAAAACGTAGTCGTGAAATCCCCGCAGTTTTCTTTTTCACGGCTTTTGGGAGTTGATCCAGTGCTTCGCGTAGAGATGTCTTCGACCGGAGAAGTAGCCTGTTTTGGACGCGATTATGACGAAGCATTACTCAAATCAATCATAAGTACGAATAAATTTAGATTTGATAAAAAAATAGTTTTGCTTTCTTTAGGCGGAAATCTTAATAAGGTTAAATTTCTGGAAGCGGCAAAGACCTTGCTCGGCTTGGGGTACAAAATTTTTGCAACCGATACCACTTCAGAATTTCTTAAAAGCCATAAAATAAATTGTGAGATACTGCGCAAAGCATATCAAGAAGCGCCTAACGTTATAGATATTATTGAAAGCAAAAAAGTTTCTTTTGTGGTAAATTTAAGTAAGGTTGAAAATCATGAGAGGCAACGGAGCACGACTGATGGTTTTCGTATCCGCCGAGCCACCATTGACAATCAAATTCCATTATTTACCGATTTGCATTTGGCGCGAGCTTTCATTAAAGCTCTTGCGCATTATAATATAAAAGATTTAGAAATTAGATCGTATAGAGAGTATTTAAATTAATTATAAATTAAAGTAAAAAATATGAAACACATACTTTCCGCAAATCAATTTAATAAAAATGACTTGGAAAAGATTTTAAAACGCGCTTCAGTAATGGAGAAGCAATGCAAAAGCGATAAAATAAAAAAACTTTTAATAAATAAAATAGTCGCTTGTATTTTTTTTGAGCCGTCTACACGCACCCGCTTGTCTTTTGAAACGGCCGCGTTAAAATTGGGTGCTCAAGTAATTTCTACCGAGAATGCGATGGAAAATTCCTCTGTTTATAAAGGAGAAACCATTGAAGATATGACCCGTATGCTTTGTTGCTATGCAGATGCTATCGTCATACGTCATCCTAAAACAGGAATAACAGAGATTGCTTCAAAAGTTTCTACGAAACCGATTATCAATGCCGGCGACGGAGCCAACCAACATCCAACACAAGGATTTTTGGATCTTTACACAATCAAAAAAGAACACGGGCGCCTTGATAATTTAACTATTGCTTTCGGCGGAGATTTATTATACAGCAGAACCCTAAGGTCACTTTTACCATTTTTGAGATTTTATAAAAATAATAAATTTTATTTTATTTCTCCAAAGGAGTTGGAATTACCCAGAGAATTTATCAAGGAATTGAAAAATGACGGTGTTTTTTTTGAGGAATTAAGAAGCTTAGAAAATGCATTACCAAAGCTTGATGTGCTTTATATGACACGCGTGCAGAAAGAACGTTTTGCTAACAATTCAGATTATGAAAAAGTAAAAAATTTGTTTATTTTAAAATTTAAACACTTAAAAAATTTAAAGAAAAATGCAATCATAATGCATCCTTTACCGAAGATAAATGAAATTGAAAAAGATGTAGATAACGATCCTCGCGCGGCGTATTTTCGTCAAGCCCAAAACGGCTTATATGTTCGTATGGCGTTATTGCTTTACGCTCTTGGACTTTAACTTATTAAACTCGCAAGTTTAACAAGTTTTACTGTGTTTCCAAAAACCGAAAGATTTTTTCGTTAGTCAGGACATTCTCGGCATGCATTCGCGCGCGCTCAGGGTCGGCATCTTTATAGTGTTCCAATATATGCGCGACTTCCTTGGCTATATTTTCTTCGTCAGCCACAATTTTTTCCACTTTGGAGATTTCATTTAAAACAAGAGCTAATTTTACTTTCGCCTCGCCGTCTTTCCTGAAATCTTTTCTTAAATCTTCTTTTGTTTTATTTAGATGTTTTAAATAATCTTCAAACTTGAGTCCCATTTGGGTAATGTCGGATTCCATTCTATATAAAATCTTATCCAATTCTATCTCAATTAAAATTTCCGGTATATCAATAAGACTTTCTTCTATTATTTTTTCAATTATTTTTAATCTAGTTTTTTCTTTTGCCTGATTTTCTTTTTCAGCATCCGTAATTTTTGCCTCGCCCGTAGGGCTATGGCCGAGGGAGATTATTTTTTTCGCGATAGCTTTATAATCAGGAAGTTTAATTTCCGGCAATACCGCAGTTTTAATTTTAAAACCCAATGGATTTTTACGAGCTAATTTAGTGATAGAAATTTCCGGTCGGCCGATGACATCTAGTTTTTCTTTCTCTGTGATTTTAGGATAATGTTCTCCTAGCGCGAGTTCTGCCATTTTTTCTAAAATGCTGATTTCAGGTATCTTGGAAACAAGAACACTTTCCGGGATTTTTCCCTTTCTAAATCCGTCTATTTCTAACTTTTCACCGATTTTTTTTAATGCTTCGGCAAAATAATTCTCAAATAAATCAGTATTCAACTCCCCCTCAATTTCTACTTCGCTTTTTGGCAGTTTTTTGACCGTTATTTGCATCGTTTCTTACTGTATGCTATTTATTGCATTAGCGCCAACGTCAATGTCTGTTGTATCTAGTTCTTGATTGAGTGTGTCTAGCTCAGCAGAATCTTCTGGCGTGACGGTTTCTGCTTGAGTATTTGTTTCGTTTACGACATTTTTATTCTTTTGCCACATATATAATCCGCCAACAATGAGAATAATGATGATTATTATTAAGCCAATTAATGCTCCGTTTGATTTTTTTTCTGGTTCCATATTTTTTAATGAGTTAATTTATAATCTATTCGTTCTCGTTATTGTTATTACTATTTTCTGCTTCTCCAATGTTTGTTCTAGTTTCAATTTTTGCTTTTACTGCGTCTCTTAAAGATTTAATCGCATCTTTTAACGCCTGATGGGCTTCTTTAATAAGAGCTTGTATTCCTTTTGCTAATGTTCTTAAAGTTGTTTTATCTTCTAGAGTAAGTTGATTGGTTGATGTAGAAAGCAGTTCAATTGCTTTTGCGATTTTTATTTGAGCCTCGCTTAATTTTGTACCAACTATTTCCACAGAAGCCAGCGCGACTGTTACATCTACTTCTTTTCCTTGTAATTTAATTATTTGGGCATTAACTTTTTCTTTCAAATTATTAATTCTTTCTACCGCTTTATCAAATCTCTCCAGGGCTTTTTCTCGGCCCGTAATTCTCTCTTCCTTTATTTTTGCTTTTACTATATCCTTTTCTTCTTTAATTTTAGTTCTCAAATCTTCCATTTTTTGCTTTGCCTCTTCTCTCATTGTCTCTATTTTTATTTTCATTTCTTCTTTTTTTTGTTCTATCTCAATGCGTATTTCATCGCGCCTGTCCTTCAGTTCCGTTTTCAATTTAACCCTTTCCGCTTTTATTCCATTTTGTTCATCTTCCGCGCGCGTAGCTTGAACGTTTGCAACGAGCATTATCGCTAAAATGACAAACAAAACGGTTGGCGAACCTAAATATTTTTTCATAATTTTCTATATTTTAAAATTTGCTAATAATAGACCAGTCCCAATTATACACCAAGCGGATTACTTTGCAAAATCAATTTTAATTAAAGTTTTTTAAGTAAATATCCTTATATCTCTGCTCGCATTCTTTTACCACCTTAATGGCTTCATTTTTGTTAAAAAAGCCTTTAGTTACACCAGTACCTGGTTTTTTCAGGTATTTAATATGTTCCCAAAAATAAGTGCTTTCTTTCTTAAATTGCTCACCCAAATCTTCAACTGATTGTATGTGGTCGCTTCTTCGGTCATCCGAAAGTACAGCAACAATTTTATCGTCAATTTCTTCACCGTCTTTAAATTTCATTACGCCGATTATGCGAGCTTCAACTACACAACCAGGCACAAGCGGTTCTATGACGTTTATAATTTCAACATCAAGCGGATCACTATCGTAGTCCCAAGTTTGCGGAATTGCTCCGTAAGCAAACGGGTAGGCGAGCGATGAATAGCCGACTCGATCAAGTTTAAGTTGTCCTGATTCGGTTATTGTTTCGTATTTATTTATACTACCGGAATTTATTTCAACAATAGTGTTAATAACATCTTCTTTTTCTTCTACAAAAACAGGAAGGACATGCAATAAGTTCAGCATGTATTTTGAAGGTTTGTGATTTATATTCGCCATGTCTTTATTCTAACTCTATTCTTCAGTTTTTTCAACTTTATCTTCAATTTTTTCAATGTCGTCCTTAATGCTTTTTCCATCGCCTTTGATGTCTATTCTCCACCCGGTAAGCTTTGCCGCTAAACGGACATTCTGTCCGCCTTTTCCGATAGCCAACGATAATTGGTCGTCAGCCACTTCTATTGTGGCCTTATGCTCTTTTTCATCTATTTCAATAGAAATTACTTTTGCCGGAGAGAGAGAATTGGCAACAAAAACTTCTGGATTTTCCGACCAAGGAATTATATCAATCTTTTCTCCCCCCAGCTCAGTCGTAATAGTATTTACCCGTGTTCCTTTTTGTCCGACGCACGAACCGACTGCGTCAATATGCTCGTCGTTTGAATAGACCGCTATTTTGGAACGGGCGCCGGCTTCTCGGGCTACGGATTTTATTTCGACAATTCCATTTTGGATTTCTGGCGCTTCCACGGCAAAAAGTTTTTCTATGAATTTCGGATGCGTGCGAGACAGGCGTAAATTAATTCCCCGAGGCGTGTCTTCTACCGAATAAAGATAAGCCCGCGCTCGATGTCCTCGTTCCCAGTATTCTCCGGGGATTTGTTCTTCGGCGGGCAAGATTCCCGTTGCGCGGTTGAAATCAATATAAACATTTCCTCTTTCAATTTTCTGCACTACGCCAGAGATTATTTCTCCCTCTTTAGTGCCATATTCGTCTATGATGGATGTCCGTTCAGCTTCACGGATTTTTTGGATGATAACTTGTTTAGCGGTTTGCGCGGCAATACGCCCATAATCTTCTTTTTGTTCCAATGGAAAGATAACTTCGTCATTTAATTCCACCTCTTTTTTTATTTTTTTCGCGTCTTCCAGCATTATGTGATGCTCTGCGTTGAAGTGCACACGTTCATCAGCGGTATCTTTTACAGAATATTCACCCCCTCCAACCTCCCCCGAAGGGGGAGACTTAAATTCTATCCTCTCCTTTGGGGAGGAATAGGGGGGGGTGTCTACTATGGCAATACTTTCATCAACCACAATTTTTACTTGGAAAAAATCAGTTTTACCGGTTTCCAGATCAAATTTAGCTCTTATGATTTGCCCCTTTTTGCCATAATCTTTTTTATAAGCGGCGGCCATGGCCTGCTCTATGGCGTCTAATATTTTTTCTTTTGGAATTTTTCTCTCTTCTTCCAGTTGCTCCAACGCCGATTTAAATGTTTTTAGGTCTAACATGAATTTCTACTATTATATTTTATAAACTAAACAAAAAGAGCCCCGCTAGCACAGGACTCATACGTTACCAATATATCATAAGACTTATTTTAATGCAATCCCGTTAGAGGCAGAGGGTCGCTGTGAGCCCTCGCGGCCTCTAACGGGATGTGCAATACATTATAGTTATCCACTATATTATTCCTTTAATCCTTGTGGAAAGGAGAACCGTTTTGTTATAATATATATATACGCTTATGGAACCAGAAATAAATACACAATACACTTCGCCTATTGACTCATCTCATAAAAAGAAAAACATCACTGCTGTTGTTATTGTATTGATTATTTTAATGTTGAGTGTTTTTTACGCTCAAAAAATGGGTTGGATATTCAAAAAATCACCCGTTTCAGTTTATAGTGCCATAGCTAAATTTCAAGAACTAGCCCAGCAAAAAGATTATGATTCTTGCATTACAGTAGCAGAAAAGCAAATACAAGATAATTCAAAAAATGTTCTTGCTTGGCAATGGAAAGGAATTTGCGAGTTTGAATCCGGGAAATACGAAGAGGCAAAAAAATCCTTTGAGCAGATTCAGATTTTAGAGCCGGATCACGGCGCGGCAAAAAATTATTTAGAACTTATGTTAAAAGGGGACACGCTTATTAATCTTCAAAAAGACGGTATTTCGCGTGAAAGTTTTGAAACGCTTTCAAAACTGATTTTTCCAGTATCCTTTGATTTTGAAGGAGCATATACCATATCAATAGACGAGAAAACAGATTCTTTGACTGGAACTTATGTCTCATCTATTGGATTAGAGAAAACAAAAACCGAAATCCAAAATTCTCTAAAATTTTCAAAACTTAGTTATAAAACCGAAACATTTTCAACTGGAGTTGTTGTTTATAAAATTTCTAGTCTTTACAAAAATTATTCAGTTTCTTTGATAAGCACTTCAGAACCAATAAGGGTAACGGTGCGTTTTCTGGTAAGGAAATAATATTATGAGCGATAAAATAATTCAAAATTTTAAAAATATATTCTTTATTTTAAGTATGGTAATTGTGGTAAGTATTCTTTTTCTTTTGTTTGTAAATCAGGTAGATGCTTCCCATACTTTTACGACTGAGTCACAAACGGTAAGCTGTTCTGGTTCTGGCACCTGTTCCGCGCAATGTAATGCGAATTGGTCCGTATCCGACAACAATAGCTCTTATATTGATCAAGCATGGTATGGTCCTAATGTAACTTGGGATGATATTGGGCAGATGGGGGAAACTCATACTGGGTTATTCTTTTGGTTAAACCGAACTGATAAGTCAGGGTGCGAACCTTCGGGCACCTGTGGCACATCCAACTGCGCTGGCAGTCGTACAATATCGGCTTGCACGTTCTTTACGAGAAATGTGGAGAATAGTAACTGTGGAAGCACAATATCAGGCGTAGGAACGAACATAACTCTTAATTTCTGGGTGAAAGGAGTTGAACTGTTTGCGATGGCTGAGGATACTCCAACTGGAATTAGCGCTTCAGCTCCCTTTGGATACGCCCGGGTTTTTTGTGACTCCGTCCAAAAGCATGATGGCAACGGTGCATGTGTCAACATTGATGGTGATATCAATGCAATTGTAACAGATAATACTGACCCGGGTTCAGCAGATATTGCTTGGAGTAGTAATGCTTTGCCAATAACCAGCGGGTCAAATAGCGGACAGACTACAGTCGTTTATTTAATCAAAGATAGTGTTGATACCGGACAGAGAAGGTCAGCGACTTCAAGTGGCGGGTCCGGAACTTTTAGCAGTCTTGTTGCCGGTAATTACCAAGTTTGTTTGAACGGTGGCGATGGCTTTGGCACGGAAGTAAATATAACTCCAGACGCTTGCGCGCCATTTACTGTTAATCCTCCTGCCACGCCAGCTTTGAGCGCAAAGTGGACGGATACAGGCACTGACACCCAAAATAAGACAGTCACTCCAGGCCAGTCATACACTATACCTTTTAATTATTGGAATTCCGGTCAGTCGGGGAGTGAGGTGACAAATATTACATGTACGCCAACATTACCGCTACCTGCTGGTACAACCATTGCTCCCGGCGATCTTGTTTGTCCATCTGTAACTCTCACAGCCCCATAATTAGCACTTAAAACTTTATAAATAAACTCTTTTGAGGACTTTTTGTTTATTCACCTTTTATGCACAATATGGCTTGACAAAGTGTACTGTTTTTTATACACTTGACTTGAATTAAAACTTGTGGTCTGGAGGTGCGTTATGAGAGCTCGCTCTCGCTCTTTGATTTTTTTGTTGGGATTCTTGTTCGTTGCACGGAGCGCACTTGCAGACGGCAAGTGCGCGGAGTTCGCAACGAATACGGCAGATAGCCAGTGTCTGCTGTTGTTCTTTTTTCCGCGACTTTCGGTTGGAGGAGGGTGGACGACCACTCTCCGAGGTTTGAATTCTGGAACTGGATTAGTCCAGTTCTCCTGGTATCTTTACAAAGATACCGGGAACTTTGAACCCATGATCACTTCCTTCAAGGGTGGACTCTTGGGGGATGTGGGGCAGAATTTTGCCCGGGGGATATGGATTTATCCCGGGCAATCTGAGGAAAATTTTTTTAGCCCCATCCCAGAGGAGGAGGGGGTTAATAAAAACGGTACCCTGTTCGCAGGATACCAGGCCAACACACCCGAAGCTCTTCGCGGGCTTGCACCCCCGTGGGTGCAAGTGTGTAACCTCGGAGGCATGTGTGCCTCCGAGGTTGGAGTTTCTCCTGCCCCTAGATGGCGGGGAACCTTCTCCGGGACAGCGGATGGTCGCCAGGGCTACGCCCTAGCGATCGGCAACCCCGGAGAGCTAGACGTTATCGTGGAGGGAGACCTCTACGATAGCAAGGGGGTCAAAATGGGGATCCAAACCTGGGTCATCCCCAAAAATGGTGGGGCAGTGGCAATGGTGCTATCCGCTCCGAAAACCGGGGATTTTTCCCCAGGCTGGGGTCCAGGTTTCGGAGACGAAATGTTCTCCGGTGGACAGATATTCACCGGGCGAGTAGAACTTAGAGTTATCTCTCCCGGCGGGAAAATTGTCCCGGTGGCGTTTCTGTTCCAGAATGGGGGTATGTCTTCTGCCCCCATGGATCCGTTTTGAAATGGCAATCACGCCAAACGCTTTGGAGAGTGGCGATTCACTCTCCCCCTGGGTCATTGTGCTCAGGGTTTTTTCTTTTTGTCCACAATTAAAATTTGGGGATAACTTGACGGCTTTTTTGTTTCCATTATGATATAATTTTACATATAATATAGAGAATGATATTAAATAAATGAAACAGAAAATATTTACACATTTAACTCTTTTTGGTTTTTTAGTAATCGGTTTTTTTATGTCGTATCTTGCAGTGTCTGCTCAAGGCACATGTTCAGGTAGTAATTGCGCTGATGGCAATGTGCAAATAACAACACCGTCTGATTTTACTACTGGTACGGTTACAATAACCGTATCTGGGAGCGGTGGATTAAGTGACACTATAACTTTAAATCTTGATTCAGCCACAACTCCAGTTAACGGTCAATGTGGAACCACAAAAGACTCTTGTCTCTCTGGCAATTTTTCTGATACTCCAGATGATTCCACTTTTTATAAATGGGACTGTACTGGCATTAATGGTGGCGTTACCGCAAATTGTTCGGTCAACAAAGATGCTCTCGCCGCGCCCTCCAACTTAACCGCGACTGCCCAGTGTTCTGGCACTACCCCTCAAATTGCTTTAAGCTGGACTGATAATTCATCAAATGAAGATGGTTTCAGAATTTTTCGCGACGGGATAGAAATTTTGACAATACTTATCCCTAATACCATAACTCATATTGATACGCCTGTTACCACGGGCGCAAGTTATATTTACAAGGTCAGCGCCCGCAACCTCTCTAGCGAATCCTCCTTTTCCAATACTGCTTCGGCAACCGGACTGAATTGCGCAAGTCCAAATCTAACTGCCAGCAATCCTATACCCAATGTGGCTGTAGTTAATACACCTCTCACCTTTTCTTCAACCATTACAAACATTGGCGGCGTCTCCACCGGAAGTAGCTTCTCTAACTTCTTTCAAACAGCAACTGCGACCAATGGCGGAGGAACGCTCACTGACCTTGTGTCTTCCTCAATGACAACGCTTGCGGCCAGCGAAAGCGATACCGCTACTTCTCCTTCAGTTACATTTTTCTCCGTTGGCACATATTCTGTTCGCGCTTGCGCCGACAAGACCAACAGAAACAGCGCGGGTTCCATTCCTGAATCGGATGAAAACAACAACTGCAGTCCGTGGACGAATATAACTGTTTCAAATACTCCCCCGCCTCCTTCTACCGCGGGGGGCTGGAGTGTTCAGCCTGATTCAATAACTCTTTATGCCGAGCAAGGCCAAGTTCCAAATCCGAGCGGACAGTTTAGTGTTTATCCCACTACAATAAACACATGCTACAACCTAACTGTTGTTGCCAGTGATGATAAAACTCCCGGCGATTGGCTTAGTATTAGCCCTTTTCCTACTAACATATGTAATAATACGGCTCTTATTGTAACCGGTAGTTCTAGTGAATCCATTGGCAGGCATGACGGCATAGTAACTTTTTCGGACGGCAATTCGGCGAATAATAAAACAATACCTGTTACTTTAATTATTACCGACGGGCCGAATTTTTATCTTGAGCCTAACGGGTCTTTTCAGACCGTAAAGGGAACCTATGGCAGCTACAACTTTGAGGTTAAACCGACAGTCAATTTTACCGGCGATGTCAATCTTTCCGTTAATAATTGTCCTATGGGAGCTACTTGTTCATTTCTTCCCCATAACCCTATTACCTCTTCCGATTATAATTCACCGTTAACCTTAAAAATAGACACCCCCAGCAATATGCCTTTAGACAATTATCCTTTAACCATCACCGGCGCTAATGCCACAGCTTCGCCCATTCCCCAACATTCCATTAATGTTAATTTCACAGTGACTGATTTTACTGTTTCTATTAATCCTAGCGACCCTGATCTTCCTGACTACCCCCTTCGCCAAACCGTTCAGAGAGGTAGCGCAGGAATTTTTGATGTTTCAATTACCTCTCTGTTTGGTGTTCTAAATTTAACGGCGCAATTAGCTCAAAATCCTTGTTCTACTCGAGGTATTAATTGTGATTTAATAAATTTTTCTACACTCATCAGGGATATTTCCCCTGGTTATCCAGGAACTGCCCTGATAGTTGCTAATGTTAGTAATTCTGCTGACTTAGGTCTTGCCAACTTTCAAGCGATGGCGACGGGCTATGGCGCGAGTCGTTACAGCGACATCGCTCAACTGAATGTTATAGAACAAGCCCCCGTAATTCAGTTAATTCCACCCTCTTTCAATTTCAGTCTAGCATATCCCGTTACCGGCAATTCCGATCCTCAAACTTTGAAAATTCACAATAACGGTCTCGCGACCTTAAACTGGGAGCTTATGAATACTGGTGGCGGGGGAATGGTACAGATGAGAGATTTTCCTAACAGGTATTGTTATGTTCAACCAATATCGCAAGGAACAGTTGGGCCTGGCGCCGATGAACAACCTCTAACTATTATTGTCTATCCTAGTGGAGGTGTTGCCGGTGCTACGTATCATTGCGACATTGTTATTTCCGATCCAAATGCCACTAATAATCCGCAAACTGCTATAGTTAACATTACGATTGTCTCGCCCGTTACCCTAACCGCGACTCCTCCAACAATCTACTCAGGCAATTCTTCAATACTTCACTGGGAATCACCAAGCGGCTGGTCTTGCGCAGGGACAAATTTCACCCCAACCGGTGGCGCCGCAACTGGCGATGTTTCTGTCGGCCCAACTTCAACTACCATTTATACGGTAACTTGTAACGGAGCATCAGCATCAGCGACGGTTACCGTAAAAAAAAGACCCACCTTTATAGAAAATTAAACAAAAATTAACAAAAAATTCCCGCCAATGTTTATTGGGGGGATTTTTTGGTATAATGTTTATGTATGCAAATCAATGAAGAACAGCTGAAAAAGTTTATTTTGGATTCAGGACTTGTTTCACGTTCTGATTTTGAGCTGTCGGTGAAAAAAGCGCGGGAAAAGAAACAGAAGATTGGAAATATCTTGCTTTCGGACGGGAAAATATCGGAAACCGATTTAAAACGAATGGAGGCCTTTGTTTTAGGAATACCTTTTGTCAATTTAACTGATCAAAAAATTGATTTTTCCATAATCTCTCTAATTCCTGAACCGATTGCGCGTAATTATAATATCGTTGCCTATAAAAAAAGTCCTGCCCGCGCAGGCGGGGAAGATGGTTTAGAAGTGGCGATGTTGGATGTTGATGATTTGTCCGTAATTGATTTTATTAAGAAACGTTCCGGATTTAAAATTCTGCCTCGACTGACCGATACTGCTTCAATCAAATCTGTACTCACGCAATATAGAAAAAGTTTAAATGTTGAATTTCAAAATATTATTCAGAAAGAATCAAATTCGTTTAAGAATTCTTCTACTACAGAAAATGAAACCCGCCCGACTGAACAGTCGTTCGGGCGGGAAACGGCTGAAAAGTCTGAATTGGAACTAAAAGCAATGGCGGAAGATTTACCAATAGTGAAAATTGTTGATTCTTTGATTTTCCACGCTATTTTGCAAAATGCTTCGGATATTCACATTGAACCAGGAGAAAAAGAACTTACAATACGTTACAGAATAGATGGCATCTTGCATGACGCGATGGTATTAGACAAAAATGCCGGAGCGGGAATAACTGCCCGTGTTAAGGTGTTGGCAAATTTAAAACTGGATGAAAAAAGATTGCCCCAAGACGGCAGGTTTAAAAAAGAACAAGATGGAGAAAAAATTTCTTTTCGCGTATCAACTTTGCCAACTTTTTTTGGAGAAAAAACTGTTATGAGAATTTTAAAAGAAAATGCGCGCGGGTTTTCACTGGAGACGCTCGGTTTTCATGGTGAGGGTCTTGAAAGAATTCATGATTCATTAAAACAAAAGACGGGCATGGTTTTAGCCACCGGACCTACTGGAAGCGGAAAAACGACGACTCTTTACACCATGATTGAGATTTTGAACAAGCCCGAAGTAAATATTTCCACAGTGGAAGACCCGATTGAATATCAAATGCCCAGAGTGAATCAAACACAAGTGAAACCGGAGATAGGATTATCTTTTGCCAATGGACTTCGTTCACTTCTGCGTCAAGATCCGGATATAATAATGGTGGGGGAGATTCGTGACGGTGAAACAGCCGGACTGGCCGTGAACGCTTCGCTGACAGGCCATTTGGTTCTTTCCACTATTCATACTAATTCCGCGGCCGGCGCGATACCCAGAATGATAGATATGGGCGTTGAGCCCTTTTTAATAACGGCTACAGTTAAAACAATTATTGCGCAAAGATTGATTCGCAAGCTTCTTCCCAATAAAGAAAAATATTTTTTATCGGCGGTTGAAATAAAAAATCTATCTAAGGTCGTAGATTTAGATAGAATGCTTGTATTGTTAAGGGATGAAAAAATCATCGGCGCAAAAGATACATGGGATAAAATTCCTTTTTACAAAGCGGTAAAAACTAGCGAATTTGAAGATGGATATTCTAATCGTATTGGCATGCATGAAGTATTGACAGTGACATCTACCATAAAAGAAATGATTATCAAAGGAAGTTCTCAAAATGATTTAGAAATACAAGCGAAAAAAGAGGGGATGATGACAATGCTTGAAGATGGGGTTTTTCAAGCAGTCTTGGGCGTGACTACTTTAGAAGAAGTATTTCGTGTTGTTTCAGAGTAAAATAAAGATGTTATTTTCATATAGGGCGAAATCAAATAATGGAGAAATTTTGGAAGGCACATTAAATGCTACAGATCGTTTTTCTCTTGCTCGTGAATTAAAATCTCGCGGGTATATTCCTTTATCAGTTTCAGAAAAACGAGATAATTTTTTTAGTGAAATATCAAAAGTTACAAATATATTCTCAAAAGTAAGCATTGGAGAACAGATTATTTTAACAAAAAATTTAAGCGGAATGCTCAAAGCCGGACTTTCTCTTTATCGGGCGCTGTCAGTTTTAGAAAAGCAGACAAGGAATTCAGCGCTTACTAAAATTTTAATGTCTCTGTCCAGTGATATAAATTCCGGAGAGACGCTTTCCTTCGGGCTGGCAAAATTCCCTGATGTTTTTTCCAAGCTTTTTGTGTCAATGACGCGCGCTGGCGAAGAATCAGGCAATCTCTCCGGCGCTCTCTTTGATATCGGTATGAATTTGGAAAAAGCGCATTCTTTAACAAAGAAAATACGCGGAGCGCTCATTTATCCCGGAGTAATTCTTTCCGCCATGGTTGTTATTGGCGTTTTAATGTTTGCTTTTGTGGTGCCAACTCTGGCCGGCACCTTTAAAGAGCTTGGCGTTGTTTTACCCATATCCACTCGCATTATTGTTTGGCTTGGTAATTTTTTCTCAAACAATTTGACATTAACTTTTGTCAGTATTGTGACAGTGGCTTTTTGCATATATTTCCTCTTTCGCGCTAGATTTATAGCAAAATATATAGATTTTATTATTTTAAGACTTCCCATCATTGGCAATATAGCAAAAGAATTAAATACTGCCCGCACCGCTCGAACCATATCTTCCCTTTTACTTGCTGGGGTTTCTATTACTAGGGCGATTGAAATCACCGAAGATGTGGTGCAAAATATTTATTACAAACAAGTTTTAAATCAAGCGAAAACATCGGTGGAAAAGGGGACTCCATTTTTTCAAGTTTTTGGAGCTAATAACAATCTTTATCCCATAATGATGTCCGAAATGATTCAAGTTGGAGAAGAAACCGGAAAACTGTCAGATATGTTGCTTCAAATTGCTTTGTTTTATGAAGAAGAAATTGAAAATAAAACAAAAAATCTTTCGACGATTATTGAACCAGTGCTAATGATAGTAATTGGAGCTGGGGTGGGATTTTTCGCCATATCAATGATTTCACCGCTTTATTCAGTTTTAGATAATATAAAATAATGCTTAATTTTAAAAAGGGACTTACAATCTTGGAAGTGATAATTGTTTTATCAATTCTGGGGTTTTTGATTGCAATTGTTTTGCCTTCTTTTAAAACAATGAGGGATAATCAGATTTTAAAGTCCGCTATTTCTAACGTATCTTCATCTCTTAATAAAGCCAAGTCACAAACGCTTGCCTCGGTAGATTCTTCAGAGTACGGAGTGCATTTTGAGTTCGATAAAATAATAATTTTTAAAGGTCAAACCTTTTCGTCCTCTGATGCCAACAACGAAAATATACTTATTTCTCCTCCGGCATTTATCTCCGCCATAAATCTGACGGATGGCGTGGCTGATCTTTACTTTAATAAATTGTCTGGAACACCAGATAGAACAGGAACAATTACTATATCCATATCTTCTTTGTCAAAAATCATTACTATATCCGCTACCGGCGCAATTAGTGTAAATTAAAATATAAAAGGACGGTCCTTAAAAGAGTTTCCCCAAGGACAGTCCTTAAATTAAAGAGAAAAAGTATGATAAAATTATTATATGAAAACTGTCGGTAGTTTAGAAAAATTAAGAGGTTTTATGATGGTTGAGATACTGATTGTTATTTCTATTATTGTCGTTTCGGTTTTAGCGGCTTTGGCTGTTGCTCAAAAATCTATTTATTTATCTAGACAATCTCTGCATCAATCTCAGGCGGCTTTTCTTCTTGAGGAAGGGGCAGAAGCGGTTAGAATTGCGCGCGATAATGCTTGGGTTAATGTTTCCAGCTTGAATCTTTCCACAGATTATTATTTATCTTTCTCCGGCGGAACTTGGACTCTGTCCACTTCTCCTTCGGGGATTGATATTTTTACCAGAAAAATTATATTTTCTTCCGCTTATAGAGATGCAAATGAAGATCTTATTTCTTCCGGCGCATTAGATAGCCAGACAAGACTTGCGACCATAGATGTGTCTTGGCTAGAAGGCGGGCAAACTTTTTCCAAAACTATTCAATTTTATTTAGCTGATATTTTTTCGTAATCTATGGAAAATAAAATACGAAAAATCAAAGGAGGTTACACATTAGTTGAAATGCTTTTTTACATTGCCCTTTTTTCCGTGCTTGCTTTGGCAATTATTACCTCTCTTATTTCCATGACCAAAGCTTTTAGAGTAACCACGGCGCAAGCCGATTTAGTTCAAAGTTCTGCTGTCATGGAACGGATATCGCGGGAAATCCGACAAGCATATGAGATAATTTCTATCAGCGCAAACGATTTGAAACTTAATGCTAAAGATGAATCAGATAACAACAAAACCGTAGAGTTTTTACTTTTTGGCTCTAATTTACAACTTATTGAAAATAATGTATTTACAGGAGATCTAAATTCTTCAAATATTCAAATAACCGCTCTATCTTTTACGGAAATTACAACACCAGCGGGAAAAGCAGTCAAAGCAAGTTTGTCAGTAAAAAGCGTGAGAGATGCAACAGGCCGAATTGAAAATTTTTATAATACAGTCGTATTGCGAGGCGACTATTGATTAGCTATAAAGTTCATAAAGCAGAAAGTTATAAAATAAAAATGAAAGAATTAAAGGAAATTAACCCTCGCCACGACGGGGCAAGCAAAAATAAAGGTCAAGCAATGCTGATATCGGTAATATTTTTTCTCTTCATCTCGCTTGCCATAACTTCCGGACTTGTTTCACCTTCGGTGCGTGAATTCAAAATAGCCAATGATTTAATAAAATCTCGTCAGAGTTTTTTTCTTTCCGAGTCAGCGTTAGAAGATTCATATTTTCGTCTAAAAACTGGAAAAACCATAGGTTCAACGAACACTATTACCTTGGGGAGCAACTCAGCCACAGCCGTCATAACAGATTCAGGCTATAATGAAAAAACCATTTCTTCTTTGGGAGATGTCTCTTCCAGGCAAAGAAAAAATGAAATTATATTAACTACTGGCGATGGGGTTTCTTTTAATTACGGTATTCAGTCTGGATTAGGGGGTTTTGTGATTGGTAATGCAATAGTCAACGGTAATGTTTATTCAAACGGCACCATTACTGGAAACAATGGCGCTACCGTTACGGGGTCTGCTATTTCTGCTGGTCCCTCTGGTTTTATTGATAACATAGACATTGGACAGAATGGTATAGGAGACGCAATAGCGCGTGGGGTTACTAATTCTACTATTGCCGGTAATCTTTTCTGTCAAACCGGAACAAATAATAACAAATCTTGCAATACATCACAAACCGACCCTCCCTCGGTTGGTTTTCCTATTTCACAAGATATGCTTGATCAATGGAAACTTGACGCTGAAGCAGGAGGTGTTATTGTTGGCAATTTAACCATCTCGGTTCCAACGAGCTTGGGTCCCAAAAAAATTACTGGTGATTTGGCTATCAATAGCGACTTAACTATCACTGATACTATTTATGTGGTCGGAAATATTACCACGAACAACAATGCTCATATTTCCTTAAGTAGTTCGTATGGTTCTATGGGCGGTATTATCGCGACTGACGGACGAGTAATCTTATCCAACAATGCTCAATTTTTTGGTTCCGGAACGGAGGGCAGTTATATTTTACTTGTAACCACGAGTGTTTGTCCCACAGGATGTTCTGGTCAAAATGCCATAGAAATTTTAAATAATGTCGGCGCCATACTTGTAAATGCTCAAAATGGGACAGTGCATCTTAATAATAATGTTGAATTAAATGAGGTAGTAGGATATAAAATTATTATAGATAACGGCGCAGAAATTAATTACACATCAGGGTTAGCAAATAATTATTTCACTTCTGGGCCCACTGGCGGATGGAGCATTAAAAGTTGGAAAGAGGTAGAATAAATAATGATATAATAAAACGATGACTAAAAAAATAATTATCGGCAACTGGAAAATGAATCCGCAAACGGAAAAAGAAGCAGAAAAGTGGTTCACCAGTATATCTCAATCAGTTGGGAGAGTTAAGAATACAGAAGTTGTAATTTGCGCGCCATTTATTTACTTAGATAAATTAACAAAAATTATAACTAGTAAAGTAAAGCTCGGCGCGCAAGATGCTTTTTGGGATGATATCGGGCCTTATACTGGAGAAATTTCTCCCGAAATGCTTTACAATATCGGCGCAAGATATGTAATCTTAGGACATTCAGAAAGACGAGCAATGGGAGAGACGAATGAACTAGTTAATAAAAAAATAAAATCCACGCTGGCTTCCGGTCTTGTGCCCATCGTCTGTATTGGGGAAAAAGAGCGAGACCCAAATCATGAATATTTTAAAAATTTAAAAACACAAGTGAATGAATGCTTGAAAGGAGTTGCTAAAACTTCTATCTCAAAAATTATTATTGCTTATGAACCAATTTGGGCAATTTCTTCGACTCTTAATCGGCGCGATGCCACTTCCGCCGATTCTCGAGAAATGGCAGTATTTATTCGAAAAATACTTTCTGACATCAGTTCACCTGAAATAGTTTCCAACACCCGTGTTATTTACGGTGGTTCAGCCAACGAGCGCGATGCCGAAGATTTTCTCCAAAATGGAGGAGTAGATGGTTTGCTTCCCGGTCGAGCAAGTTTAGATCCAAAGAAGTTTTCCGAAATTATAAAAATATGCGAGGCATTAAGCAAATAAAAAACATAAGAGGCAGAAAAATCTTGATAAGAGTTGATTTTAATTTGCCGATCAAAAACGGGAAAGTAGAGGACGATTTTAGAATAAAAAAAGCATTACCCACAATAAATTTTTTGCAAAAAAAAGCAGCAAAGATAATTTTAATCACCCATTTGGGTAAGGGGGGTGATACATTAGCACCGGTTGCCGAAGTTTTAAATAAATTTATAAAAATTAAATTTGTTCCAGATATTATCGGCGAAAAAACGCAAAAAGCAGTCAGAAATATGAAGAACGGCGAGATAATTTTACTTGAAAATTTAAGGAATAATGCGGGGGAGAAAGAATGCAGTAAAATTTTTGCTGTAAATTTAGCAAAATTAGGCGATATTTATGTAAATGAAGCCTTCCCGGTCTCACACAGAGAAGATGCATCAATTATTCTTTTACCCAAGCTTTTGCCTTCTTATGCCGGATTGCAATTAGAAAAAGAAGTAAAAAATTTATCTCATGCCTTCAATAAACCCAAACACCCTTTTTTATTTATCTTGGGAGGGGCTAAATTTTCAACAAAAATACCTTTAATTAAAAAATACTTAAAACTAGCCGACCATGTTTTTATTGGTGGAGCTCTGGCTAATGATTTCTTAAAATCTAAAGGATATGAGGTTGGACAATCTTTAGTTAGTGATACAAATTATGGAATTTCAAAAATTATAAAAAATAAGAAATTAATTTTACCAGATTATGTTGTTGTAAAATCAGGGGATAAATTAATCAACAAAAAGGCAAATGAAGTTAAAAAAGATGAAATTATTTTAGATAATGGCAGTCAAGCAGTGGGAAAACTTGCCTCATTGATTAAAACAGCTAAATTGATTCTTTGGAATGGACCTCTTGGCAAATATGAAGTTGGTGGCGCAAGATCTACCAAAGAAGTATTAAAATTGGTTGCTTTATCAAAAGCGGAAAGCATTATCGGTGGCGGGGATACCGTTACCATGATTTCTGAAATGAATATGGAACATAAATTTTCTTTCGTATCCACTGGCGGTGGCGCCATATTGGATTTCCTCGCGAATGGCACCTTACCGGGCATTACAGCGTTGAAATAATTTTCTTTGCTATTTCACCTGATTGCCCTTCTTGATACTTTTTGCCCGGCCATTTAGGCAGACCATCGTTAAAATAGCGCGGTATTAAATGTATGTGAAAATGCGGAACATCTGCGCCGGCTACGGAAACATTCACATAATCGCATCCAATTCCAGTTTTCGCCGAGCGCATTAATTTTTTAACTAGTTTAAAAATACCCAATATCATTTCTTCATCAGCCTCTTGCATCCAAACCACATGAGTTTTAGGAATGACCAAAATATGCCCTTCCGAGACGGGTTCTATGTCCAAGAAAGCTAAAAAATTTTTATCTTCATAAACTTTTTCGCAAGGAATTTCTCCTTTTATAATTTTGCAAAAAATACAATTTTCCATAAGTATATTATAGCAAATTGTGTTAAAATTCGCTCTATGGAAAAATATGGAGAATTATTGCGGAGTTTGCTCGCCAAAAGAGGAATTACTGATCCGGCGCAAGCTGAGATTTTTTTAAACCCGAATTATGAGCGTGATTTGCATGACCCCTTTTTAATGAAAGATATGGAGCGAGCTTGCGTTCGGCTTTTTGAGGCAATTGAAAATGAAGAAAAGATTATTATTTACGCGGACTATGATTGCGATGGAATTCCCGGAGCAGTTATAATTCAGGACTTATTTTCTGCCATAGGCGGATCCGCCTTGGACGGAAAAAAAATAAATTATGAAGTCTATATGCCCCAAAGAAATTCGGAAGGATATGGGCTGAACCTTGATGCCGTTAAAAGTTTTGCCGAATCGGGAGTAAAACTTTTAATAACCATTGATCTTGGCATTACGGCTGTAGCTGAAGTAGCGCAAGCAGAGGCGGATGGTATTGATGTGATAATCACAGATCATCACTTGCCTCGCCGAAGCGAAAGCGAAGGCGGGTTTGCCCCCCATGATCTTCCGCGCGCTTATGCAATCTTAAATCCAAAAGTAGATAACTATCCGGAGAAAATGCTATGCGGAGCCGGAGTGGTTTTTAAATTAGTACAGGGATTTGTCAAGAAATACAGTGAGTATTTTAATATAAAAAATGGTTCTGAAAAATGGATGCTAGACATGGCGGGGCTTGCCACGTTTTCTGACATGGTTCCACTTTTAGGTGAAAATCGCGTCATTGCCTATTTTGGGATGAAGGTTTTAAGAAAATCTCCTCGTCCGGGATTGCAAAAACTTCTGGCAAAAATGAACATTGATCAGAAATATTTAACCGAAGATGATATCGGTTTTATGATAGTCCCGCGATTGAATGCCGCTTCTCGAATGGATGATCCGATGCGCGCCTTTGAACTTCTTTCTACGCAGTCCGAGACAGAAGCCGGCGCACTCACAGAGCATTTATCAAAAATAAATGATGAAAGGAAAAACGCTGTTATGGGAATTATGCGCGAAGTACACAAGACATTTGAAAAATTTGAAACGCGCGAAACAAGAGAAGTGATAGTCGTAGGCAATCCAAGATGGCGAGTGGGTGTTTTGGGTTTAGTGGCAGGAAAAATTTTAGACGAATACAAAAAACCTGTTTTTGTTTGGGGTAAAGATGAAAATGATTGTATTAAAGGATCTTGTCGAAGTAATGGGTCGGTATCTGTGGTTGAACTTATGACAGAAACTAATGAATCTTTTATAGATTTTGGTGGTCATGAGCTGGCGGGCGGGTTTACAGTGCATCATGATAAAATTCACTTTTTAGAAGAAGCTCTATCGATGACTTTCGTTGAAATACAAAAAGGACAGTCCTTAAAGAATTCCCCAGGGATTGTCCTTGGGAAGGAAGCCGACATTGCGGGCGATTTAAGTTTGGTAAACATGAAAAATTGGCGTGAAATAGAAAAACTTGCTCCTCTGGGTTTAGGAAATCCAAAACCTGTTTTTTTATTTAAAAATGTAAAAATAGAAAAAATTAAAAAGTTCGGCAAAAACGGCTCGGGAGAACATCTAGAAATTATTTTTTCTGATGCAAACAATAAAAAAGTCAAGGCAATTTCTTTTTTTTCCAACCACAATTCTTTTAAAATACCTTTAATGGAGAAAAAAATAGTTAATCTTTTAGCCACTTTTGATTTGTCTCGTTTTCAAGGCAAAGAAGAGTTAAGATTAAGAATAGTTGATATCAAATGAATAAAGATAAAATCATAATCTATACAGACGGGGCGGCGAAAGGGAATCCAGGGAAAGCCGGTTGGGCCGCCGTCATTTTGTTCTCACAAAATTATGGTGGTCCAGGGCACGCGCATGAAATAGGGGACAGGGTAGAACATGCGACAAATAATCAAATGGAACTTACGGCGCCGATAGAAGCACTGAAGTATTTAAGGAAGTACAAAGATACACAGGCAACGCCTGTGTATGATATAGAAATTGTCTCTGATTCTAAATATGTCATTTTAGGAATTACTGAGTGGATTTTTAATTGGCAGAAAAATAATTGGCGCAATGCCGCCAAAAAACCGGTTTTAAATCATGAACTTTGGGAAGAATTGTGTAAATTAAATATAGAATTAAAGCCCAAATGGACTTATGTAAAAGGGCACAACGGAGATAAATACAACGATCGCGCCGATCTTATTGCCACAAGTTTTGCCGAAGGTTTTCCAGTAAAATTAAAAGATGCGAGATAAAATTTTTTATGTAATATGTTTCGGTTTTGTGTTTGGAGTACTTTTTCGTTCTTTTATTTTTGTGAATCTTTTTGTGGCGATATTTTTAGGTGTTATTGCGTTGGCTCTCATTTTGTTTTTTGACTTAATTTCTAAAAACAAATGGGGAGTTATCACTGGAGTTTTTATATTGGCAATTTCACTGGGGATTTTGAGATTTCATGTAACAGACAGACTCGCGCCAGATATTTTTGAATCACAAGTTAACCAACAGGTTTCTTTTTCTGGGAAGATAGTAGATGAATCAGATATCAGGGAAAATAATCAGAAATTAACTGTTGAAACTATGAAAAATGACGAAAAAATTAAGATTTTAATAACCACCAATTTTAGTGAAAGTTTTAGATATGGCGATGAAATAAATTTCTCTGGTAAATTGGAAAAGCCGGGAAATTTTATCACTGATCAAGGAAAAGAATTTGATTATATAAATTATTTAAGAAAAGACGGCATTTATTACATAATGAATTACGTAAATGTTGAAATAATTTCTTACGGCAATGGAAATTTTATAAAAAGTGCTCTATTTTCTGTTAAAGAAAAGTTTTTAGAAAAAATGAATTTTGTCATGGCAAGCCCGGAAAATCTCCTTATGGGCGGGTTAATTTTAGGAGAGAAATCTTCTTTCAGTCAAGATTTAAGGCAAAGTTTCGTTGATACTGGCACGATACATATCGTCGCGCTTTCTGGATATAATATTACGATAGTTGCTGAATGGTTTATGAAATTGTTCAGTTTTTTGCCGAAAAATCTCGGTATTGGAATGGGTATTTTAGCAATTTTACTTTTTATATTAATGACTGGGGGGAGTTCTACGGCAGTACGGGCGGGTATAATGGCAACCTTAGCATTAATTGCTCGCGCGACTGGCAGAAATTATGATGTCGCGCGGGCTCTCATTCTGGCGGGTATTTTTATGATTCTTTTTAATCCATTTATTCTTGTTTATGATGTTTCATTTCAACTTTCTTTTATTGCCACTGTCGCTGTGATATTCTTGGCGCCAAAAATTGAAAAACATTTTTTGTGGGTTACCACTCGTTTTGAATTACGAGACATCATATCGGTAACTTGCGCTGCTTATGTTCTTGTTTTACCTTTTATTCTTTACAAAATGGGCAATCTTTCTTTGGTTGCGTTACCGGCAAATATTTTAATCTTACCTTTCATTCCATTTACGATGCTTTTAGGATTCCTGACTGGCTTTATGGGGGTGTTTTGGTATGTATTTGCTGTTCCCTTGGGTTATATCTCATATTTATTTTTACATTACGAGCTTGGTGTTATTAATTTTTTTGCGAATATTCCTTTTGCGTCATTTTCCATTCCTAACTTTCCGCTTATACTTACACTCTTAATTTACGCCTATTTTATTTACAAACTTTTCGGCAGGAGTTTAAAAAGTTTTTTTAAACCCGAAAAGGAAATATAAAAATTTTCTTGTGGGCAATACAGTAGCTTCCCACTGCGAAAACTTTTATATTTCCTTTTCTATTTTACTTCTATAAAATTTTTTTCCGCAACTTCCCAATTTAAATTTTCAAAAAATATTTCTATATATTGTTTTTTACCGCTTGGCTGAAAATCAAAAACAAAAGCATGTTCCCACATATCTAAAGCTAAAACAAGTGTACAATCCTGAAGTTGACCCAAATGCTGTTCATCTACCCATGCGTTTAATAATCTATTTTCTTTTCTATCAAAATAAAGCATTACCCAGCCGATACCTCTTGTTGTCGCAATTGTTTTAAACAATGTAAGCCATTTGTCAAATGACCCCCATTCTAACGATATGGCTTTTTTTAATTCGCTATTTTCTTTTAGTGTGTTGGCTTTACCCGATAGTGAATTGAAATAAACTTCATGGTTTCGCATACCATTATATTCAAATCCAAATCTTTTTTGCAGTCCGCTTAAGATATCCATATTTTTTTCCGCATCTACCGATAATTCTTCTATTTTAGACAAAACAAGATTTGCATGATTTACATAACCAATATACAATTTCAAATGCTCTTCTATATTTTTAGCCGAAATGCCTTTAAGCGGTCCAATATTAAATTTCATTTCTTCAAATTTTTTCATGGTTCGGTCTTACTCACCATGACCCTGATTATTTTAGAAGGGTCATGCTAGTATTATAACATGACCCCAAAACGCCAGAAGTATGGTTTGTTAATATCAGTTTTCATTCTCGTAATTATAAATATTTTCCTTTTTCGCCTTGATTTACAAAGCTCTAACAGAGGTCTTACCTTTGCCATGCTGGACATAGGACAAGGCGATAGTCTTTTTATAGAGTCGCCAACGGGAACACAAATATTAGTAGATAGCGGTTCACCCAGAAAAATTTTAAGTCAGCTTGCTCGAGTAATGTCACCATTTGATAGGAGCATAGATGCCATTATTATAACCAATCCAGACCAAGACCATATCGCTGGATTTTTAGATGTTTTAAAAGTTTACAAAGTAGATAAGGTGTTTGAGTCGGGCACTCTGAATGATTCCAAAACTTATCAAAATCTTGAAGCAGAAATAAAAAATAAAAACATTCCAAATATCTTAGCGAAAAAGGGGATGCGTCTAAATATCGGCGGCGGCGCAAGGATTGATATTTTATTTCCCGATAGAGATGTTTTTGATTGGTCCCCAAATGATGGCTCAATTGTCGCGAAGTTAACTTATGGCAAAACCTTGGTGATGCTTACTGGTGATGCCACCACCAAAACAGAAAAAATAATTCTTGATAAAAATTCTCCGGCGCAACTCGCAAGTACTATTTTAAAAGTCGGACATCATGGTTCCCGCACTTCTACTTCTACCGAATTTGTGAAAGCCGTTTCGCCCGTATATGCTGTTATATCCAATGGCAAAGACAACAAATATGGTCATCCGCATCAAGATACGTTGGATGTCCTTTCTTTATTTGGCGCAAAGATTTTTAGAACCGATTTGCTGGGCACGATAATTATGAAATCCAATGGTGAAAAAGAAACTTTTAGTTTTCATAAATAATAAAATTTTTTAATCAAAAAGAGTTTTGTGTAAGTAAAACAATATATGATACAATAAAATTATGCGAGATAAAAATGTCGAGAAATTGATAAAAGGTGAAGAGAAAAGACAAGCAGAAGGGTTGGAATTAATCCCATCCGAGAACTATGTGTCGGAAGATGTTTTAAAAGCGAATGGCTCTGTTTTTACCAATAAATATTCTGAAGGATATCCAGGACGTAGATATTATGGCGGACAGGAATTTACTGATCAAGTGGAACGTTTGGCCATAGAACGTGTGTGTAAACTTTTTAAATGTAAATTTGCCAATGTGCAACCGCACTCTGGCGCTCCAGCCAATTTAGCTGTATATGCCGCGCTTCTTGAACCCGGAGATACTGTTTTAGGAATGGATCTTTCGCATGGAGGGCATTTGACTCATGGACACCCGATGACTCTTCCGGCCAAAATTTATAACTTTGTCAGATATAAAATGAAAAATTCCAAAACTGGGGAAATTGATTATGAAGATTTACGCAAAATAGCGATAGAAAAAAAGCCGAAAATAATTTTGGCTGGATTTTCGGCCTATTCGCGCACCCTCAATTATAAAAAATTTGTAGAAATTGCTCACGAAGTGGGCGCTGTCACTATGGCGGATATGGCGCACATTGCCGGACTTATAGTCGCTGGCGTACTGCGCAATCCATTTGACGATGGTTTTGACATTATCACTTCCACTACCCACAAAACGCTTCGCGGTCCGCGCGGAGGAATAATTCTTACTCGCGAGAATGAAGAAATTGCCAAGAAAATTGATAAATCAATTTTCCCCGGAATTCAAGGCGGACCGCATATGCACACTATCGCCGCCAAAGCTGTTGCTTTCGGAGAAGCGATGACGCCCAAATTTAAAAAATACGCCCAACAAATTTTAAAAAATGCCAAAGCAATGGAAGAAGTCTTTCACAAGAACAAAATTCGCATGATAGGTGGGGGCACGGATAATCATCTTATTTTAGCCGATGTTTTTGGGTCTCTTGGCGTGACAGGTAAAGAAGCGCAGACAGTGCTAGACGAAGTGGGTATAACTCTTAATATGAATATGATTGCTGACGATACAAGGAAACCTCTAGATCCTTCAGGAATTAGGTTTGGCACTCCGGCCATCACTACGCGCGGTTTCAAAGAAAAAGAATGCAAACAGGTTGCAGAGCTCATGATTCTAGTCCTAAAAAATAAAGATAATAAAAAAACAAAAGAAGCTGTGCGCAAAGAAATAAAATCTCTGGCAAAAAAGTTTCCGATACCAAAAAAGTTCGTGTAAAATCATAATTTTCAATTTCGGATTTTTTCTGCTATATTTTATAAATGGTCAAAGGAAATAAACGAGGCAAACTCATAGTTATAGACGGCACGGATGGGAGTGGAAAGGCGACCCAGACCGAACTTCTAGTGAAGGCTCTGAAGAATGAAGGGCGGAAAGTTAAAATTATTGATTTTCCTGAATATTACGCTAATTTTTTCGGAAAATTCATCGGGCACTGTCTTTCTGAACAGTATTATAACTTTGTAAAAGTACATCCGAAGATTGCTTCTATACTTTATGCGGCGGACCGCCTTGAGTCAAAAGATAAAATTAAAAAATGGTTAAAAAACGGCTATATCGTTGTTGCCAATAGGTATGCGAGCGCCAATCAAATTCACCAAGGCGGAAAAATTGTAAATACAAAAAAGAGGGAAGCATTTATCAGATGGCTGGCAGAAATGGAATACAAAGTTTTTAAAATTCCGAAGCCAGATGTCGTGTTTTACTTAAGTGTGCCTATTCCGATTGTGTTAAAATTAATTACCGAGCGGAATAAAAATAAAAATAGAAATTATTTGGGCAAGAAAAAAGATGTGCATGAGAAAGATGTAAAATTTCTAGAAAATTCTCGCCAAAGCGCGCTCTGGCTCACCAAGACACAAAAAGGTTGGATTAAAATTGAATGTGTAAAAAACGGGAAGCTTGATACTCGTGAAAATATTCATAATAAAATTTATGAAAAAATTAAAAAAATCATCAAAAAATAAAAAACCCGTAGTTATTTTTATTTATGGACAAATTGCAGTAGGGAAGCTTACTGTAGCAAAAATTTTAAGTAAAAAACTTGGATATAAGTTAACGCACAACCATTCATTAAATGATTTTGTTGATGAAGTATTTACTCGAGGTATGAATGCTCATAATTCAATAATTGAAAAAATAAGATATGACTTGTTAGAAAATGCAGTTAAAGCAAAAATTAATTTTGTCACTACTCATTGCTATGCACATAATTTTGTTTCTACCACTGGGCTTTCAGATTCTAAATATGTTGAAACATTAGAGAAAAAACTTACAAAATTGGGTGCAGGATTTTATCCTATTCAGCTTAAAGCTACTGATGAGGAATTATTGCGTAGAGTAAATGCGGATTCTCGCAAAGCATTTAAAAAATTAAAAGACAAAAAAATTATGAGAGAGTTAACACTCCAACACGATTGGCAAACTTCTCCCAAATTAAAAAATAATCTTATAATTGACAATACTAATCTTTCTCCCAAAAAAGTTGCACAAATGATTATTAAACATTTCAAACTGAACTAAAAAACCTATTTAGCATTAATAAGCGGTCGCACACTATTGCTAAACTAGCATAAGTTAAATTTCTTCATTAAATGCAGTTCATTGTCTATTTTATCAGCAAGAACGAATCGCACATACCTCCTGGCATTATAAAGCTCCAAAATAAATTCAATTTCATTATCGCAAGGATAAGGGAAAACCAATACAGATTTTTGAAGTTCAATGAGACCTATTTCTCGAAAATGAAAACGCAAAGAGTCACGTAACCTTTTTAATTTCTCAGGAATATCAAACATCACTATACGCCATTTCTTGTCCCATTTTGTCGGTTTTTTAATCCCCATTTTATCAATGTTAAATTTAAGAGCTTTTTGTTTTCCTTCTTTGTTTAAAATAAGAATAGTTGTTCCGTCTTTGTGATATTGTTCTTTAACTAAATGAGAAGTATATAAAGAATTGATGGCTCTCTGTAATGCTTGACGATTTTCTTTCTCCCATTCTTTTGGTATTTGTTTCAAAATCCACAGCTGTTTCCTGGCTGATTTAGTTAGGCCAAGTGCAAGACCGGCAAGTAAAAGTAAAAGCACTTTCCTTTTTAGATTTCCTATTCTTGGCATGTTGTGTCCCATCTGCTTATTATAGCATTAATAAGCGGTCGCATACTAATGCTAAATTGGTTTTTGCGTGGAAAAGATATATAATTGAATAACAATATGAAAATTCCCATTGTTGATGAACAAGATAATTTTTTATATTATAAAGATCCCAAAGAACGTGATCCGCGCAAGGAAATTACGCGGGGCTCTGTTCTATGGGTTGTGAATGAAAGAGGAAAAATATTGGTGGCTAAACGTTCAAAAAACAAAGAACACTTCCCGAATATTTGGGGACCTTCAGTTGCTGGGTCCCTTGAAGAAAATGAATCTTATAGGGACAATCTCATCAAGGAGGCAAAAGAAGAGATAGGGGTTAATTTAGATACAATTATATTAGGCTCTAAAATAAGAGAATCCGATGATCACGAATATTTTAGTCAATACTTTTTTACTAAAATTTCTTCAAATACAAAATTTACTCTTCAAGAATCAGAAGTTGATGAAGTACACTGGGTTTCCCTAAAACAATTAAAAAATTGGTATCGTAAAAATCCAGAAGAATTTCTGCCCACTTTTAGCGGAAGTTTAAAAATTATTGAAAATTATGAAAATCAGAGTTAAAAAATTAAATAAAAATGCAAAATTGCCGAAATACCATCACCCAGGGGATATAGGGATGGATTTGTATGCGATGGAGACAATCACCGTAAAACCTGGTGAGCATCATCGTTTTTGGCATGGGTTTGCTCTTGAGTTTCCAGAGGGCTATGGAGGGATTATAATGGATAAGGGGAGCATTTCTAAGGCAGGTCTGCACCATATGGGTGGAGTTTATGATGCGGGCTATAGGGGCGAATACAATACACTTTTAGTAAACTTATCCGATAAGCCGTATGTTTTTGAAGAAGGGGACAAAGTCTCCCAGCTCATCATAATGCCCGTAGTAATTGGAGAGTTGGAAGAAACTGATACATTAAAAGAATCTGCCCGAGGAGAAGGAAAATTTGGGAGCACTGGCAAAAAATAATGCAAGACAAAATAAAAAATTTAATAAAAAATGCTCTTAAAAATCTCGGGATTGAAGGGGTAGATTTTGTTGTAAAGCATTCAGAAGATTTGAAAAACGGGGATTACTCTACAAATGTGGCTATGGTTTGCGCCAAGAAGTTAAAAAATAATCCCAAAGAGCTTGCAGAAGAAATTACTAAAGAATTGTCAAGGGGCATCCTTGACATAATAGAAAAAATAGAAACACAAGCTGGTTTTATTAATTTCTACTTATCTCGCAAATTTTTTGCCGGAAGTATTGAAGAGATTTTAAACAATAAAAATTTTGGACAAAATAAACTTTTTTCTGGCAAGAAAATTATGGTTGAGTACACTCAACCGAATCCATTCAAGCCTTTTCATATCGGACATTTAATGAGTAACGCCATTGGTGAGTCGATTTCGAGAATTATCGAATTTTCTGGTGCAGAAATTATTCGTGCCAACTATCAAGGAGACATAGGGCTACATATTGCTAAAGCTATTTACGGACTTTTAAAAAATGAAAAATTACAAAACAAAACAATTTCTAATACTTTACAGTCAGAAAATATTGGGCGGGCTTACTTCGGGGGCGCAGAGGCATATGAGAACAATACTAAAGCGAAAGAAGAAATAGATGTAATAAATAAAAAAATTTATGATAAGAGTGATGAAAAAATAAATGAAATATATGACTGGGGTTTCAAAGTAACGATGGAAGCTTTTGAAGATCTGTATAAAATGCTCGGTACGAAATTCGATTTTTACTTTTTGGAAAGCCAAATGGTGGATACTGGCAGAGAGATTGTTAATGCGAATATCGGCAAAATTTTTGAGAAGTCAGATGGCACAATTGTCTTTAAAGCCGAAAAACATGATCCTAAATTGCACACTAGGGTTTTTATAACTTCTGAGAATTTGCCCACTTATGAGACGAAAGAACTTGGTTTAACTGAAGAGAAATTTAAAAGTTATCCCAATATGAATTTATCCATCGTCGTCACCGCAAATGAACAGGCGGGTTATATGCGTGTTGTCGCGAAAGCCATATCTCTGATTCATCCAGAATACACAGACAAAATGAAACATATTACACACGGCATGATGCGCCTCGCCCATGGGGCTACGGCCGAGGGTTTTACAGATGGGAAGATGAGCTCCAGAAAAGGGAATGTGGTGACCGGTGAAACTCTTTTGAGTGAAGTCCGTGATAGCATTTTAGAAAAAATGACTGATCGAGATTTTTCCAATATTGAGCGAGAAAAAATTGCAACGGATGTTGGCGTGTCAGCAATAAAATATTCAGTACTTAGACAAGCTACTGGCGGAGACATTATTTATAATTTTGAAAAATCAATTTCATTTGAGGGCGATTCTGGACCATATCTTCAGTATTCCTATGCTCGGGCTAATTCAATTATAGAGAAAGCGAAAAAAGAAAATATCTTGCCAGATCTGCATCCTCAAGCTTTGCTAAAAGAAATTTTTGAAGTGGAAAAATTATTGTATAGATTTCCAGAAGTTGTTCTGCGTTCTGCATCCGAATATGAACCACATTATATTGCAAATTACCTTATAGAACTTGCGCGGGCTTTTAATAGTTTCTATGGCAACACTGTTATTGTGGATCAAAAAGATAAAACTTCACCCCACAAAGTTGCTCTTACTTTTGCTTTTACTTTCGTAATGAAAAAAGGTCTCTGCCTACTTGGCATCGAGGCGCCGGAGAAAATGTAAAAATATATATTTTATGTTAAAATCAGCCAATAATGATTGAAAACGAAAAGAATAAGAAATCTGATATGGCGTTTCGCGAGGAGCGGGTTTTGGAATTCTGGCGGGAAAATAAAATTTTTGAGAAATCACTAGAAAAAGAATCACCGAAAGGGGAATTTATTTTTTACGATGGCCCAGCCACCGCAAATGCCATTCCGCCCCTTCACTCGCTAGTGCCGCGTGTTTTCAAAGACGCTATTCCTCGTTATAAAACAATGCGTGGCTATCATGTCCGTCGCAAAGTTGGTTGGGATACTCATGGCTTGCCGGTGGAACTGCAAATAGAAAAAAAACTTGGTTTAAAATCCAAAAAAGAAATTGAAGAATATGGAATCGCAGCTTTCAATAAGCTTTGCAAAGACAGCGTATGGGAATTTATTGGAGCGTGGAATAAGTTTACTGCTCGGAGCGGTTACTGGATAGATTTTAAAAATCCATACATTACTTACGAGAATCCATATATTGAATCCATTTGGAATATTGTAAAAAAAATAAATGATCAAGGACTTTTATACAAAGACTATAGAGTAGTACCCTGGTGTCCGCGTTGTGGTACGGTTTTGTCCTCGCATGAGCTTGCGCAAGGATATGAAGACGTGAAAGATTTGTCGGTTTATATAAAATTTAAAGCAAAAGGGCAAGACAATACTTATATCCTCGCATGGACGACGACACCCTGGACATTACCTGGAAATGTTGCACTTGCGATTGGTGAAAAGATTGAATATGTAAAAATAAAAGTTGGAAATGAAATATTAATTTTAGCTAAAGCGCGACTTCCAATACTCACTGATCCATATGAAATTATTGATGAAGTTAAGGGCAAAGATTTGGTTGGTTTAGAATACGAACCACTTTTTCCATATTTAAAAGAACAAATTGAGCAAAAGGGAGAAAAAACAGACAAAGCATTCAAGGTTTATTCAGCGAATTTTGTAAATACGGAAGAAGGAACCGGGATTGTGCATACCGCCGTTATGTATGGTCAAGACGATTTTGAACTTGGCGCAAAAATTGGTCTGCCCAAATATCACCTGGTAAATCCTGAAGGAAAATTTATAAAAGGCACAGGGTTTTTAGAAGATAGATTTGTCAAAGAAAAAGATGAAAATGGCAAACCTACTTTAGATGTGGATATTATTAAATACCTGACAGACAAAAATCTATTTTTAAAAAAAGAAAATTACGAGCATCCGTATCCACATTGCTGGCGTTGCTATACAGCGCTCATATATTATGCGCGCGATTCTTGGTATATCAAAATGTCTGATCCGAAAATTAAGAAACAATTAATCAGCGAAAATAAAAAAATAAATTGGGAACCAGCGCATATTAGAGATGGTCGTTTCGGCGAATGGCTAAGAGAGATTAAAGATTGGGCAATATCCCGCGAACGTTATTGGGGCACGCCCCTACCTGTCTGGATAAATCAAAACGATGAAAAATTAATAATCGGCTCAATTGATGAATTAAGAAAATATTCCCAAAAATCCGGCAATGAATATTTTGTATTGCGTCACGGAGAAGCGGAAAACATTATCCTTAATATCACTACTTCAAATAAATCCGAATATGACAAGTATCATTTGACCGAAAAAGGAAAAAAAGAGGTACTAGCTTCAGCTGGGAATTTAAAAAATAAAAAAATTGACCTAATTATTTCATCTCCCCTTATTCGCACGAAAGAGACGGCGGAGATCATCGCTGAAGCAATAGGATTTTCCAAAAGTGATGTTATTTATGATGAACGACTTCGCGAGGTGGATACGGGGGATTTTCGCGATAGAAAAAACACCGAGTATCACTCTTTCTTTTTTTCACTAGAAGAAAAATTCACCAAAAGACCGCCCAATGGGGAAAATTTGACTGAGCTTCGGCGTCGAATAATGGAATTTCTCTATGAAACTGAAAAAAAATATCAAGAAAAAAAGATTTTAATTGTATCTCACGAATATGCTGTTTGGATGATGTTTACTGGAACCTTCGGTTGGAGTAATAAGCAAAGCGCAGAAGAAAAAAGCCATAAAGATGATTTTATTAAAACAGGGGAAGTGCTGGGTTTACCTTTTGTGCCATTACCACATGATGATAATTTTGAACTTGATTTACATCGTCCATACATTGACGATATTGTGCTAGAAAAAAACAATAAAGAATTTTATCGCACAAAAGAAGTGATGGATGTTTGGTTTGACTCCGGGACAATGCCTTTTGCGCAAGATCACTATCCTTTTTCCGCCAGAAACGAACTCGCCTCTGGCGGAGACAATCAAAAATCACAAAAACTTCTTTACCCTGCAGATTTTATCTCTGAAGGAATTGATCAAACTCGGGGGTGGTTTTATACTTTGCACGCCGTTGGAGTGCTTATGGGTCGTGGCAAGGCGTATAAAAACGTCATCTGTCTGGGGCATTTACTGGATGCTATGGGCAAAAAAATGTCTAAATCTCTCGGCAATATCGTTGATCCGTGGGTAATGATGGATAAATATGGCGTGGATACGCTTCGTCTCTGGATGTATTCAATCAATCAACCGGGCGAGTCTAAAAATTTTAATGAAAAAACAGTATCTTTACTGCATCAACAAGTTTTCACTCTATTGTATAATGTGCTTGCTTTTTATGAATTATACAGAGATAAAGAATTAGAAAATAATGACAGACCTAAATCAAAAAATATTTTAGACCAATGGATTTTGGCGCGATTAACCGAATTAATTAGTGAATCCACAAAAAAAATGGAAGATTATAAATTACTTGAGCCGACTAGAGCAATTAGAGATTTTATCGGAGATCTCTCCACTTGGTATTTGCGCCGTTCTCGCGAGCGAATTAAAGAGGAGGCAACAAATCCCGAACTAGAGCAAGCTCAATACGGGGCAAGAGCAACTTTATATTTTGTTCTAAAAAATTTAACAAAAGTTATGGCACCACTAGCACCATTTGCAGCCGAAGATATTTGGTTAAAACTCAAGAATGGCAATGATACAGAGAGTGTCCATCTAACAAAATGGCCCCTCGCTTTCGCTCGGGACCTTCGGTCAAAAGTTTTGAGAAATATGTCAGAAGTTAGGAAAATAGTTTCACTTGGCTTTGAAGCTCGGCAAAAAGCAAAAATTCAAGTTCGTCAGCCACTGGTCAAACTGGAAGTGAAGAATTTTGATTTAAGTCAAGAATATATTGAGCTCATAAAAGAAGAACTCAATGTGAAAGAGATAAAACAGAATAAAAATCTTAATAACGATGTTATTCTTGATGTAAATATTACTCCAGAATTGAAACAAGAAGGGAGCTATCGCGAGCTTTTGCGGGCGATTCAAAATATGCGCAAAAAGATGGAATTAACGCCAAATGATATAATTTTACTTACTTTGGACACAAACAATGAGGGCAAAAAATTGGTCCAAAAATTTAAATCTGACATGAAAAAAGTTGTATTAGCTTCTAAAATAGAATTCGGGGAAAATGACGGTGATGAAGTAAAAATAGATGAACTGGTGTTTAAGGTTAAAATTGATAAATGAAATATGAAACTAATTCTTTTTGATTTTGATGGGGTGCTGATTGATACCTTTATTATTAGTTTGAAAATTAGCAGAGAAGTTAATAAAAAAATGTCCCTTAATTTATTCCGTTCTATTTTTAATGGTAATATTTATGATTCATTAAAAAATAATACTAAAGTAAAGCAACATCCAGAATTTTTTAAACTATATGAAAAACAATCCCGAAAACTTGAAATTCCAAAAAAATTAAAAGATTTAATTTGTAAATTAAGTAAAAATTATACACTTGCTATCATTTCAGCGACTCCTTCAACGCTCATCGCAACAATTTTAAAACAAGCGAATGTATTTAAGTATTTTTCCGATATATTGGGAGGCGATATTCACACGAGTAAGGTCGTAAAAAATAAAATGCTTTTAGAAAAATATAAAATTGAACCCAAAGACGCAGTTTTTATTACGGATACTACAGGCGATATTCTTGAAGCGCGAGAATGTGGCATAGAATCTATTGCCGTAACCTGGGGTTTTCACGAAAAAGAAACATTGCAAAAGGAGAAACCCTTTAAAATCGTTAGTACTCCTGAAGATTTAGAAAAAGCCATAGAAGAAATTTTGTGATAAAATAGAGTCATGAAAATTAAAAAACTTGGGCATTGTTGCTTGATTATAAAGGTAAATAGCAAAAGAGTAATGACAGATCCGGGATCTTATACAATTTCTGAACAAGAGATAGAAAAAAATATTGACCTAATTCTTATTACGCATGAACATTCAGATCATCTCCACGTTGATTCGCTAAAAAATATTTTAGTCAATAATCCTAATGCAATAGTTGTGACAAATAGTGCAGTGGGGAAAATTATAGCCGAAGCCGGAATTAAATATAAAAAGTTAGAAGATGGTCAATCAGGTGAATTTGCCGGAGTTTTCCTTGAAGCTCACGGAGATAAGCATGCGGAAATTTACGAAGAGTTTGGACAAGTTCAGAATACAGGATATTTTATAGGTCAAGATTTATTTTATCCCGGTGATGCTTTTACTAATCCAAATAAAAAAGTTGAAGTATTAGCACTTCCTGTTTTGGCACCGTGGCTTAAAATTAAAGAATCAATAAATTATGCTATTTTATTAAAACCTCACATATGTTTTCCTGTTCATGATTGGAATATTAAAATACCCGGCATTGTGCACAAAACTCCAAGTATTGTCTTAGCAGAGCACAACATCAGTTTTAAAGTTTTAGAAATCGGCAAAGAGGAAGAAATTTAAGTATAACAAACTATCGCGGCCGCGAAAATATGTTATGATAAATCTATGGAACTGACAACACTAGATCACTTAATAGCGTTTTTGCTTTCTGCTCGTTCAACGAGGATATATAGAAAAATATTATGGTCAAGAGTGTATATGAGACAAAAAAACTTAAGCACCGAAGCTTTTCGCCAGCATATTTACCGTTTACATAAAAAGGGAATTATTGAAGCAAAAGGTAATAAAGTTTATATTTATCGAGAAAATCTTTTAAAGTTTTCAGTCAAAAGGAATTCAATAATGAAAAACATTTTTCCAGACAAAACAGAAAAAGTTCTCATATCTTTTGATATACCCGAGAAAAAGAAAAAAATGAGAGATTGGTTACGGAATCAAATAAAGTATTGGGATTTTGAAATGATTCACGAAAGTTTATGGCTTGGGTATGGGCCACTACCCAAAGCGTTTAATGATAGATTAAAACATCTTGGTATTTATAAAAATGTTCGGGTATTTAGAGTTAGAAAAATAGCATAACAATATATCGCGGTTACGAAAAAATGTTATATATGGATTTATGAAGGAAAAGTGTAGTAAAATAAATAAATGCACCACATTTATCACACGGAAGGAATAATATTGGGGAGCAAGAACTTCGGAGAAACGGAAAGATATTATTCCATATTTACCAAAAATCTGGGAATGATTTATGCTTCGGCGCAAGGGGTGCGTAAAATGTCTTCAAAATTGCGTTTCATGTTGCAGGATTTTGCCTACCTTAAAATTGATCTGGTGCAGGGCAAAGATTTCTGGCGCGTGACAAATGTGTCAAAGACAAATAAATTAGAACAGATTGCTAAACAGTCAGAACATTTTGTAGTTTTTTTTAATATTGCGCGGTTATTGAAACGTTTGCTGGCTGGCGTTGAACCTAATCCAGCTTTATTTCTTGATCTTTTAAACGGTTTATTTATTTTAGAAAAATCAGAAACGAAGGAAGAGTTGCATAACATTGAAGTAATTATTGTTTTGCGCATACTTAATAATTTGGGATATATTGGTGAAAATGAGACGTTGCAAAATATAATTAAATCGCCCTTTGAAAAAGATTTAATCTTTGAAGTTTCAAGAAGTAGAACTAAAATACTCTCGGCAATTAATAAGGCGCTAAAAGAGACACATCTGTAAATTATGCTATAATTCCTCATATGTCGTTGAATGATGGAGATAAATTAAACAGAATAGAGGAACTTAAAAGCAAGCTCTTCAGTAAAAACTATCAGACAAAAATAGAACATCAAGATAATTTTACTCATTTAAGTAATAAGAATGATGTACCAGATTTTTGGCAAGATAATACCAGAAAGAGATTTAACTCTGGAGAAAAATTTTTTATGAAAACCCCCATATTTAAGAATTTTTTTATCTTTTCAGTAGTTTTTTTTATTTTAACTCTAGGATATGCTTCTTATGTGTTTTTTGTTGGAAGCAACACTATCTCTAAAGATAATATTGATATCTCTATACTGGGAAATACTTTTACTGCTGGGGGAGAAGAGCTTTCG
Source organism: Candidatus Nomurabacteria bacterium RIFCSPHIGHO2_01_FULL_36_23 (assembly GCA_001786745.1). Taxonomy (GTDB): domain Bacteria; phylum Patescibacteriota; class Minisyncoccia; order Phycocordibacterales; family UBA9973; genus UBA9973. The sequence goes on from MFTF01000018.1 coordinate 48,520, forward strand.
CTTGTTGTTGGAGTTACAAATAGAAATAGTTCTTCCTTAGATTTAGTTGATCTTGTTATAGAATATCCTAAAAGTTCTTTGAATTCCCAAATTGATTCGTCTAATCAAACTGAGAGACTTCGCATGTCATTGGGAATGATTCCCACTGGAGCAATACGAAATGAGAATGTGAAAATAGTGCTTTTCGGTGAACAAGGAAGTATTCTTCCCATAAAAATTTTTATTGAGTATCGGGTGGAAGGGTCAAATGCTATTTTTGTGAAAGAAAAGCTCTACGAAGTCACTATAAACTCTACACCCATAAATCTTTCTGTTGATGCTCCTATGTCAACAAGCCCCAACCAAGATATCGTTCTTAATATAAAATCAACATTAAATGCCACTAAACCAATCTCCAAAATACTTCTGAAACTTGATTATCCAGCCGGATTCCAATTTATGTCATCCAAGCCAGCGCCTTCCCTCGGTAATAATATTTGGAATTTAGGAGATCTTGCTCCCGGCGCAGAGCGTAATATTTCTATAACAGGTAAAATGCTTGATGTTTTTGAGGGAGAAGAAAAAACATTCCAAATATGGAGCGGATCGCAATCCAAGTCAGATAAGTCCATGATTGATGTTATTTTTAATTCTTTGGCGCATACTATTATGATAAAAAAACCCTTTATTGAAGCAAAACTTTTTGTAAATGGTGAATATCAGAAAGAATATGCGATAGATTCAAGAACTATGGTTAATGGAGAAATTCGTTGGATAAATAATTTAGATACAAATATAAATGACCTGGAAATTCGGGCAAAAATTCTCGGAAATGCGGTTAATCGCAAAACCATAAACGCGATGCAAGGTTTTTATAACTCATCCGATGATATAATAATTTGGGACAAAAATTCTTATAGCCAATTTAAAGAAGTAAATCCTGGTGATTCTGGGTCTGTTGATTTTTCTTTCTCCCCGCTGTCATTATTCTCGGTCTCGGGCGGAGTGCTTTCTAACCCTTCCATTGATATAGAAATAAATATTGCCGGGAAACAAGCGCTTGAAGGTTATGATCTCAAAGATTTGAATAATTCAGGATCCTCAATAATTCGTATTATTTCTGATGTTGGGTTTGGGACCAAAGCCTTGTATTACTCCGGACCTTTTAAAAATGCTGGTCCTACATCCCCAACAGTTGAAAAAGAAACAACCTATACTGTTATTTGGACTCTTTCCAATAGCGCAAACAATATTTCAAAAGCGCAAATACGTTCTACTCTTCCATCGTGGATGCGTTTTGTGGGACCTTTTTCTCCCGCAGTAGAAGATTTGACTTACAATTCTTCTACCAAAGAAATAACTTGGAATGTGGGGAATATTCCCAAGGGCACCGGTATTACCGGGGCAGAGAAAGAAATTGCCTTTCAAATAGCGTTTATTCCTTCGCTCTCTCAAATCGGTTCTCTTCCTGTTATTATCAACGATAGCATTTTGACTGGACACGATGATTTTGCTAATGTGGATGTGAGAGTAAGTAAAACATCATTAAATACCAGACTTGATAATGACCCGTTATTTCCTTCTTCTGAGGGAGTAGTCACAGAATAAGTTATAAAATTTCTAAAGTAAAAAGTTATAAAGTAAAATGAAAGAAGAAAAATTAGATAAAAATAATTTAATGGAAAAAATAGTTTCACTTTGCAAAAGGCGAGGCTTTGTTTTTCAAGGTTCGGAGATTTACGGAGGATTTGCCGGAACCTATGATTGGGGTTCGCTTGGTGTTGCCCTTAAAAGAAATATTACTGATACTTGGAATAAGGCGATGCAAGATCATCCAAATATGACTTTCCTTGACTCAAGTATTTTTACTTCTGGAAAAGTTTGGGAAGCGAGTGGGCATGTCTCAGGATTTTCAGATCCTCTCATTGTTTGTAATAAATGCAAAGAAAAATCTCGCGCTGATCATTTACTGGAAAATATTGGAATAAAAGCTGATGAAAAATTGAGCGAATTAGAAATCAACAAGATTTTTAACGAGAGTAGAAATAAAATAAAATGTCCAGGATGTGGTGCTAAAGATTTTGGAAAAGTTCATGCTTCAAATTTACTTGCTACCTCTAATCTCGGAATGCTCGATGAAAATGAACAGCAAGTATATCTTCGTGGAGAAACTGCGCAAGGTATTTATATAAATTATAAAAATGTTTTAGATACTGGTTTTGTGTCTATTCCTTTTGGTATTGCTCAAATAGGGAAGGCTTTTCGTAATGAAATTAGTCCACGTCAGTTTTTATTTCGTAAGCGTGAATTTGAGCAGATGGAAATGCAGTATTTTTGTAATCCAAATGAAGCAATGGATAATTATGAAATTTGGAAAAAAGAAAGAATGGAATATTATCAAATGTTGGGAATAAATCCTAAAAAGCTTAGATTTAAACCACACGAAAACCTTGTTTTTTATGCGAAAGCCGCCTGTGACATAGAATATGAATTTCCTTTCGGTTGGAATGAGCTTGAAGGAATACATTATCGTGGAGATTATGATCTAACTCAGCATCAAAAATTCTCTGGTGTAGATATGAAATTTTGTGACGAAGAAACAAAAGAAAAATATATTCCACATATAGTTGAAACATCAGTTGGGGTGGACCGAACAGTACTTATGGTTTTATGTGATGCTTATTGTGAGGACAAAATAGGAGAAAGTGAAAGAGTTGTTTTAAAATTTCCTCCCAAACTTGCTCCGATAGTATGCGCCGTATCTCCATTACTTAAAAACAAGCCAGAACTTATTAGTAAAGCCAAAGATGTTTTTGATGTTCTCAAAGCCGAGTTCGGTCGTGTGGCGTGGGACGACAATGGCAATATCGGCAAACGTTATCGCCGTCAAGATGAAATCGGCACGCCATATTGCATTGTGGTTGATTTTGATACTCTTGCTGACAATACTGTGACCGTGCGAGATCGTGATACTGGAGAACAAGAGAGAATAAAAGTAGAAAATTTGAAAAGTTATATAAAAGAGAAAATACAATGAAAAAAGGAGAAGATTACACTGGCATTGCTGTAGTATATTTATATCATGATGGTAAGGGTAATGTACTACTTGCTAAAAGAAGTAATAACGCTAGAGATGAACAAGGTAGATGGGATATTAGTGGCGGTGGAGTAGAGTTTGGAGATACTATTGAAAATACTTTAAGAAAAGAAATTAAAGAAGAATACTGTACTGATGTTTCTGATTATCAATTTTTGGGGTATAGAGATGTGCATAGAGAACATGATGGTGGAAAAACACACTGGATTGCCCTCGATTTTAAAGTTCTTATAAATAAAGAAAAAGCTAAAATTGGCGAACTACATAAATTTGATGCTTTGGAATGGTTTACCTTAAAAAATTTGCCCAGTCCAGTGCATTCTCAATTTCCAAATTTTTTAGAAAAATATAAAGATAAATTACCGTAAAACCCCCTTGTTTTAACTTGAACAACTTTTTAACTATTTACTTAACATACGCTATAGCGTGAGTCTAGTAAATTATGATAAGATAATTAAATTATGGGGAATATAGAAAAAGAAGTAAAAAAAAGAGACAAAAGAGCAAGGTTGCAAAAGATTATTTTATCCACTATTTTTGCTCTTGGTGGCTTAAGTGTCGCTTTAATAGCTCCGAAAATGACAAAAGTATTGGTAAAGTTTGAACCGGAATTTATGAAAGATAAGTATAGAAAATACTCTTTTAATAGATCACTGGTTAGACTCAAAGATGCTGGTTTTATTGTTTTTGAAAAAACAGAAAGAGGGAATTTTGCCTGTCTGACCCCAAAAGGAAAAGAAAAGTTGCGCCAGCTAACAATTCATAATTTTAAAATAAAAAAACCTAAAAATGGGATGGAAAATGGAGATTACTCATGTTTGATATTAAAGAAAAAAGAAAAAGCACTAGAGATAAAATTCGGCATAATTTATTTAAAATTGGATTTATAAGATTGCAAGATAGCGTCTGGGTATATCCTTATGATTGTGAAGATTTTATTAACTTAATGAAAGCTGATTTTAAAATAGGGAAAGACTTGTTGTATGTAGTAGCGGATAAAATTGAAAATGATAAATTCCTCGCCCAACATTTTAAATTATTTAATAGTTAATTTTTTTATATTTTTCTTATTTACATATTTCAGATTTACATAAGATACGCTATAGCGTAGTTATAGTAGATTTGAGTTCAATAAAAAACTTTAGTATAATACTTATTATGCGATTTTCAAAAAAGGTTTTAAAAAACGGATTGCGGGTTGTTATTGTGCCGATGAAGGATAATCCAACGGTCACGGTTTTGGTTTTAGTAGAAGCAGGATCAAAATATGAAACAAAAAAGGTAAATGGCATCTCCCATTTTCTAGAACATATGTGTTTTAAGGGGACAATAAAAAGACCCAAAGCCATTGATATTTCAAAAGAACTGGATGCCTTAGGGAGTCAATACAATGCCTTTACTGCGCAAGAATATACGGGATATTATGCGAAGTCCGATGCTTGGCATTTCAAGCAAATTTTTGATATTGTGTCGGATATATATCTTAACTCTACTTTTCCTGAGGCAGAAATGCAGAGAGAAAAAGGCGTAATCACAGAGGAGATAAATATGTATAAAGATATGCCCCAGAGACACGTTCAGGATTTAATGACAAAGTTGCTTTATAAAAATCAGCCAGCTGGATGGAATGTTGCCGGTGAAAAGACAAATATTTTAAAAATGAAGCGCAATGATTTTGTGAAATATAAAAAGGAGCATTATGTTCCAGAAGCCACCGTATTAATAATAGCTGGACAGGTAACAGAGAAAGAAGTAATGAGCAAGATAAATAAAATTTTTGGCAAAATTCCACGAGGAAAGAAAGGTCATAAAATAAAAGTAAAAGAAAAACAAATAAAACCGCAAGTATTAATTAATTTTAAAAAAACAGACCAGACGCATTTTGTTTTGAGTGTACGTACCTATGATTTATTTAATAAAAAAAATGCAATTCTTTCTGTTCTTGGCGGAGTGCTTGGTGGGGGAATGAGCTCACGCTTTTTTCAAAAACTTCGCGAAGAAATGGGTGTTGGTTATTATGTTCATGCGCACAATGATTCTTTTACTGACCATGGGTTTTTTCAAATTTCAGCCGGAGTGGATAATAAAAGAATAAATGAAGTTGTCGGGGTTATTCTTGATGAATGTAATAAATTAAAAAAAGAAAAAATTAGCGCAGAAGAATTAAATAAAGTAAAAGAGTACTTGATAGGTAACATGAAACTATCTTTAGAATCGACTGACGATATAGCTAATTTTTATGGTGGGCAGGAACTTTTAAAACATGAACTGAAAAATGTGAAAGAAAAAGCAAAAGAAATCCGTAAAGTCACCGCCAGCCAAATCCAAAATCTGGCCAAAAATATTTTCCAAAACAAAAAGCTCAATTTAGCGCTCATTGGGCCTTTTAAAGAAAAATCAAAATTCTTAAAATTACTTAAATTTTAAATTAAACCCCCCCCAACGAGGGGTTGGGGAGGAGTGTTTTTTGTGCTATTATATTTCTATGTTTGAAAAAAATGAAATTACCCCTATTTCTATATCCACCGATACAATGATTCGAGTCATCTTAATTGCGCTTGGCGTGTTTTTATTGTGGTTCTTGCGAGATTTAGTTCTTATTGTTTTGACCTCTATCGTGATAGCTTCTTTTGTAGAATCAGCTGTTCCTCATTTTAGAAAAATAGGAATTGGTAGAGTTTTTGGAATTGTGATTGTGTACGTCTTTTCTATCCTTATTTTGGCCGGACTTTTTTATCTTTTTGCTCCTCTTCTTATAACTGAACTTTATAATTTTTCCAGTTTTCTCTCCTCCTACATTCCAGATGTCTCATTTTTACGTTTTTTTCAAAATGAAGCTTTTTCTGGCGCTAAAGATATAGTCGGCGCTCTTTCCAATGATTTTTCAGTGACTACGCTTATGTCAGTATCAAAAGCTTTCATTTTAAATCTTTCCGGGGGATTTTTTACGGCGTTTTCAATTGCCTTCGGCAGCATTTTTAATTTTATATTGATTATCCTTATTTCCTTCTATCTCTCAATTCAAGAAAAGGGAATAGAAAATTTACTTCGACTTATTTTCCCAATTCACCACGAAGATTATGTGGTGGATTTATGGGAACGTTCAAGTAGAAAAATAGCTCTTTGGATGAAAGGGCAAATGCTCTTAGGTTTGGTTGTTGCCGTTTTAATTTATTTAACGCTCTCACTTTTAGGCATAGAATACGCGCTTCTTCTTTCTCTTATCGCCGGAATAATGGAACTTGTGCCTTATGGTATTTTAATCGCCTTAATTCCGGCTTTTTCTTTTTCCTATATTTCTGGGGGGATAGCTAATGCATTAATGGTCACCGGAGCTTATATAATCGTCCACCAATTTGAAGTTTTTCTTTTTGCTCCATTGATTATCAAAAAAATAGTCGGTCTTTCGCCTATTGTCATAATTTTATCTGTTTTAATAGGTTTTGAGTTGGGCGGAATATGGGGAGGGGTGCTTGCTATTCCAGTAGCCGTTGTTGTAATGGAATTTTTGAGTGATATTGAAAAAAATAAAACTTTAGCCAGAACAAATATTAAATAATGACCGAAAAAAGACCTTTCTATATTACGAGTACTATTCCTTATGTGAATGCAGAGCCCCATATTGGTTTTGCATTTGAACTTGTGCAATCAGATGCAATCGCGCGTTATAAGCGTCTTATGGGAAAAGATGTTTTTTTTAGTACAGGCACGGATGAATATGGTCAAAAGATTTGGGAAGCAAGTCAAAAAGAAGGTAAAACTGTTCAAAATTACGTTGATTATTATGCGCAAAAATTTTTAGATCTCAAAACCACCTTGAATCTTTCCTGTGATAATTTTATTAGAACTACAAGCCAAGAACATATTTTAGCCACGCAAGAATTTTGGCGTCTTTGTGATGCCAAGGGTGACATTTATAAAAAGATATATAAAGGGCTTTATTGTGTTGGCTGTGAAAAATTTATTACTAAAAAAGATCTTATAAATGACAAATGTCCGTTTCATTTGACTGGCGAGCTTGAGACAGTTGAAGAAGAAAATTATTTTTTTAAGTTGGAGAATTATCAAAAACAACTGCTAGAATATCTTTCTAATGAAAAAGTAATCTTTCCAGAATGGAGAAGAAAAGAAGCTATTGATTTTGTGCAAAATGCACTAGAAGACTTTTCAATTTCTCGTTGCAAAGAGCGTGTTTCTTGGGGAATACCAATACCAGATGATGATAAGCAAGTTATGTATGTTTGGTTCGGCGCTTTTGTAAATTATATTTCAACTTTAGGCTGGCCGGACAGCAAAGGATCTTTTGAAAAATTTTGGCTACGAGGAGAAAAAGTTCAAACTGCCGGCAAAGATATGGTAAAGTTTCAATCAGTCATGTGGCAAGGCATGCTTATGTCGGCCGGTTTTCCGACAACCGATACTATTATCTACCATGGTTTCATTACCGGTGAAGGTGGCATCAAAATGTCTAAATCTCTTGGCAATGTAATTAGTCCCAATGACATTGTGAAAGAATATGGCACGGATGCCCTGCGTTATTTTCTTTTGCGTGAAATTTCCCCATTTGAAGACAGTCCGTTTACAATGGAACGTTTTAAAGAAGCCTACAATGCCAATCTAGCGAATGGATTAGGGAATTTGATTTCGCGCATACTAACACTTTCAGAGAAATATTTAGATAAATGTCCAAAGATTCCAGAAAAGTCCGATTTCACTGAGTTCTTTGGTTTTTTTGAAAAATTTGATATTAAACAAACGATGGATTATATTTGGAATGAAATAGGAGAACTTGATAAATTTATACAAAAAACTGAACCATTTAAGGTTGTAAAAGTTAATGAGAAAAAGGGAAAAGAATTAATTTCTGATATAGTTATTCGTTTGTACAGGATTGCTGGGATATTAAACCCGATAATGCCAGAGACAAACATTTTACTAAAGAAGTTGATTAAAGAAAATAAAAAACCAGAAAAACCTTTATTTCCTCGCAAAAATTAAAATGCAACCTAAATACATAGACATACACAGTCATATTAATTTTAAGGCTTTTGACAAAGATAGAGATGAGGTAATAAGGCGCGCTTTGGAGAATAATACTTGGATTATAAATGTCGGTACGCAAATAGATACTTCCCAAAAAGCTGTTGAAATTGCCAATCAATATAAGGGAGGCGTGTATGCAACAATTGGATTACATCCAATACATACAGATGTTTCTTTTCACGATAAACAAGAATTGAGCAGTGAAGGTCAAGAATTTACTTCGCGGGGAGAAGTGTTTAATAGAGAAGAGTATAAAAAACTTTTAAGCAATACCAAGGTGGTTGGAATAGGCGAATGTGGGTTGGATTATTATCATTGTACTAAAGAATCAATCTCAAAACAAAAGAATGCTTTTATTGAACAGATAAAACTGGCGAATGAATTTAATAAACCCTTGATGCTTCACATTAGAAATGCTTATAAAGATGCCTTAGAAATTTTAAAAGCATACGCCAAAGTGAAGGGCAATGCGCATTTCTTTGCTGGCAATTTAGAAGATGCAAAAAATTTTTTGAATTTTGGTTTTACGCTTTCTTTTACGGGAGTCATTACCTTCACCCATGATTATGATGAAGTTATAAAAAATACTCCACTGAATATGATTATGTCTGAAACAGATTCCCCATATGTTACTCCTGTTCCTTATCGTGGTAAACGAAACGAACCCTTTTATGTAAAAGAAGTTGTGAAAAAAATCGCCGAGATTAAAAATTTGCCTGAAGAAGAAGTTGCGAAAGCAATTATAGAGAATACTAAACGAGTCTTTACTTTATAAAAATTTTTTGTTAGTATGGAATCCATGCAAGATGCGGAAAAAGAAGTAGAACAAAATGCAAATTCTAGGGTCTATGAACTCGGTTATCTTTTAGTTCCTACTATCAAAGAAGAAGATATCGTGATTAGCTACGGCAATCTTAAAGAACTCATTTTATCTTTCGGTGGTGAGATTGTTTCTGATGAAATGCCCAAAATAATTTCCTTAGCTTATACCATGCGAAAAGTTGCATCTAATGTGCGTAGCAAATTTAATACCGCCTATTTTGGCTGGATTAAATTCACAATGAATGCTCAAAAAGTTTTGGAGTTGAAAAAAAAGATTGATTTAGACCCAAATTTTGTTCGATTTTTTATATTAAAAACAGCGAAAGAAAATACCATCGCTGCGAAAAGATTTGTTCGTGGGAATATGGTACATCGAAAAAGTCCAACCATAAAGAGAAGTGGAGACAATAAAGAAGTTATTTCTATCAATAAAGATGAAATAGACAAAGAAATAGACGCTATGGTTGCAGTGTAGAATAGTAATAAAGTCGAAAGTTTATAAAGTTATAAAGTAAAATCAAAGATATGTATTTAAATAAAGCAATAATAATAGGAAATCTTACTCGTGATCCGGAACTTCGCTCACTTCCCTCAGGAGTAAAAGTCTGTTCATTTTCTCTCGCCACAAACCGTGTTTGGAAAGATAAAAATGGCGTACGGCAAGAATCTGCCGATTATCATAATGTTGTGGTTTTTGGACGTCAGGCGGAAACAGTTGCGCAATACATGAAAAAAGGCAGCTCTATGTTAGTTGAAGGCAGAATACAGACAAGAAGCTGGGAAGACAAGACAAGCGGAGAAAAAAAATATCGCACAGAAATTGTCGCTGATCGCACGCAATTTGGACCTAAAGGTTCGGGGGGAAATGCAAGTACTGGAACCTCAAATACTTCATCTCCTAAAACATCATCAGATTCTGAAGAAATAGATACTATAGAATATCCAGAAGAAGATATTAATCCCGAAGATATTCCATTTTAATTTTTATGAAACAAGACTACTTTTCAGCTAATAATATAAAATATATAGACTATAAGGATATTGAAATCCTAAAGAAATTTTTGAATCCCAATGGCAAAATAATGAATCATAAACGTACCGGTGTTACTTCTAAAAATCAACGAGAACTGGCTTCAGCCATCAAACACGCGCGATTTCTAGGTCTTTTGCCTTTTATGGTTAAATAACTTTTTACTCATCTTTTTTAATACAAGATTATCTTGGTTGTAAGTTTTGAGTAATACTGTAAATCGGTGTAATGATTGAAATGGCGATAAAACCAACAAGTATCCCCATTATAATCATTAGCACAGGTTCTATCATACTTGAGAGATTTTTAGTGAAATCATCAACTTCAGTTTCATATAATTCAGATAGATAAATAAGGGAGTTTGATAGATTTCCACTGCGTTCTCCCACCGAGATTATTTGAGTCAAGATGTCAGGAAAAAGATTTCTGGATGTTGTGAGATAGACCGACATCCTTTCTCCGCGATTGACAATTTCTGCCATAGACTTGAATTCTTCTTTATAAACTAAATTTCCCGACACTTTTGTTGTAATTGATAAAGTTTCACCTAGCGTAATACCGCTTTTTAAAAGTAATCCCATGGTGCGGGTAGAATTAGCTAGATTATAATTTTTTATAACGTTTCCAATCATCGGAATTTTCATAATAATTTTATCAAAATTAAAATGGAACATTTCACTTTTTTTAAGGGTAATAATTATAATCACAACTAGGATTATTAATCCTGCAATCAATATTAATCCATGATGATTTAGGAAATTACTCAGAAAAATGACGATTCTAGTGGAAAGAGGAAGAATTATATGCAGACTTGAAAATACGGGCATAATTTTAGGAAAAAGATAAACCATCAGAAATCCCGTGATGCCGATAGTGGCGATGGTTATAATGATAGGATAAATAAAAGCGCTAATAATTTTTTTACGTAAAGCATCTTTCTTTTTTAATTCACTTGCGAGATATTCAAGGTTGTCGCTTAACATTCCGGTGGATTCTCCGAACGAAATTATATTTATGGAAAAATCACCAAACGTCTTGCGAAATTTTGCCAGACTAGCGGATAAATCTTGTCCCCTTGAAACATCCGCAATAATTGTTTTAAGAATTAAAACATGGCTTTTTTTACGTGTTTGCTCTTGTATCATCGCCAAGCTTTCTAGTACAGGCACGCCGGCTTTTATAAGGAATGATAATCGTTTTACAAAAAAGGTTTGTTCTTTTATGGACATGCGGGACAATGAAATATTTTTAAATATACTTTTTAAATTATCCCAAAATTTACCAGCGAATTTTTTTATTTTTGCCTCATCCGCAGGTCTATGGCCGAGAGAAAGGTCTTTATTTACAGATTTACTGTTTTCTTTTGGTATTTTTTTAACGGTTGCTTGGATAAATTTAGCTTTCTTCTCTATTTTACGAAGAGCAATATCAAATATTTTTTTATTCTTTTTTATTTCCATATTATTCGTGTACGACGCGCAAAATTTCTTCTATCGTAGTGTCGCCAGTTTTTACTTTATGGAAACCATCTTCAAGCATAGTAGTCATACCACGGCTTATGGCTAAATTTTTTATTTCACTGGCTGATGCTTTGCGCAAAATAGCTTCACGAATAACTTCATCTGCTACCAGCACTTCATTAATGCATAATCGGCCGGAATATCCGCTCATATTGCATTTTTGGCATCCTTTGCCCTTATAAAATTCATGATTGTTTTTCATAAGTTTCCCAAGTGGCGTGTTTTCTAGGCTCTCTTTGAGAGCCGGAGTTATTTTTTGCTTTTCTTTACAATGCGGGCAAATTTTTCGTACCAATCTTTGACCTATAGCTATGGAGACCGTAGAGGCCACCAAATATTCTTCTATGCCCATGTCAAGTAGACGTGGTAGGGTAGTAGCGGCGTCGTTGGTGTGTAGTGTTGAAAGTAACAAATGTCCAGTCAGAGCGGTGTTGACAGCTATATTTGCGGTTTCGGCGTCACGAATTTCACCAACCATAATAATGTTTGGATCTTGTCTTAGAATACTTCGCAGACCGTTGGCAAAGTTCAGACCCTTGTGTCCGTTGACCTGTATCTGTTTAATGGCATCTATCGCGTATTCGATAGGGTCCTCAATAGTAATAATTGAAACTTCCGGAGAGTTTAACATTTTTATAAGAGTATAAAGAGTGGTAGTTTTTCCGCTTCCCGTCGGACCGGTGGCTAAAATCATGCCGTTTGTTTTTTTAAGGGCAGTCATGATTTTTTTCTGGTTATTCTCACTAAAGCCGAGATTTTCTAAATTAAACTGCTCCGCTTTATCCGAAAGCAGTCGCATCATAGTATTTTCACCGTGATAAGTGGGCGCAATAGAGACACGAAGATCTATAAATTCATTAGTTTCGGGAAAGATATATCGAAATCGACCGTCTTGAGTAGCTTGATGTTCGTCTGAACGCAATTTAGAGAGGACTTTAATTCGGGAAATTATTTCACCGTGAATTTGTTTTGGAAATTTATAGACTTCCTGAAGAACACCATCTATGCGAAATCTCACACGAATGTCGCGCGCTTCCGGATCAATATGAATATCAGAAGATCTATTTTTGTGAGCTTTTTCTATTAAACAATCAACAAGATTAATAATGGAAATATTTTTTCCGAGAGATATTTCTTGCTCCAATGTGTCTTGTTTTTCTTGTGTTGTTGTCATAAATTGGCGGAGCCGGCTGGATTCGAACCAGCGGAGGGGTTTAAAGCCCTCACCTCTTTAGCAAAGAGGCACCTTAGACCGCTCAGACACGGCTCCAACTTTTACTTTATTACTCTAGCATATTTTTACTATTTCTCCACCGTTTTCTATTTATTGATTTTTACATTGTATGATATAATTATTATGGTCGCTTATTATGAATTTTTTAAAAGTAATTTTTATGATTAAAGGAGACCACTAAGAAGTGACTTACTTACCCAAAAAGACAGCATTAAGCTGTTTTTTTGGTATTGTTATGCAACAAAAAAATGAACCGTTGGTAAAAAAAAGTTTCTGTTCTTATTGTGGAGATGCTCCCATTAACCATTCTTTTTCTTTCCTAGAGAGTTTTATTTCAATTACGCTAGAAACTCATGCAATCAAGATTATAAAATATGTTCCCAAGTTTATAAAAAACTTTGTTGATTTAATTCCTAAATTTTTATTTGAAACATTGGCACTTTTTAAACTGGTGAAATTTTCTGGAGACATTGACGGGGCGCATACATTTCGCTCTAGAGTTATCTGGGAAGAAGCAAAAAAGAGAGGAATAATAATGGAACAAGTAATATTTCTGAACAAACCTCTAGATTTCTATCGTGCGACGCTAAACGGCAAAAATATTTACTTTGAAAGTATGCCCATAAGGTCAGAATTTTTAGAAATGAGAAAAAATTGGGATGATAAAATTGTGCTCAAGCGAGAATTTAAAAAGCATAATATTCCGGTTCCATCTTGTTTTGAACTATTATTTTGGAACTTTAAAAATAGAGAAGAAATATTTTTCAAACTTACAAAACCCATAATTGTTAAACCAAGAGTGGGCTCTCGCGGCCGGCATACCATTACTAACATTAATACCCTACAACAATTTCGCGAGGGCATTAATATTGCCGGACAAATATGTTCCCATTTGGTTGTTGAAGAGCATTTAAAAGGCAGTGTTTGCAGGGTAACTCTAGTGGGCGGAGTTCTAGCGGGATTTTACAGAGGGCAAGCTCCAGCTATCATAGGTGACGGCAAAAAAACAATTAAAGAACTCATAGAAGAAAAAGATAATAAACGCCAGAATCGAGTCGAGCCCATACGTATTTCAAAAGAATTACACGAGCATATTCTACGGTCGGGATTTGTCGTTGATGATATTTTACCTGAAGGAGTTTCTTTGTCTCTTTCTCATCGTATCGGTAGATTATTTGGAGGCACAACCAAAGAAATGCTTAATAATCTCCATCCAAGCTTTATTCCTATTTTAAAAGAGGCTGCGAAAATAGTGAGTTTATTAGTAGTGGGTTTTGACTGCATAATTCCTGATCCGACAAAAGAAGCTAGTTCACAAAAATGGGGGATTATTGAATGCAACTCTTTGCCATTTATAGATTTACACTATTATGCGTTGGAAGGAAAACCGAAAAATATCGCTGGTATGATTTGGGATATGTGGAATTAATTATTATTTGTATAATTTTCTAGCATATGCGGAAATCTTATACATTGGTAAATTTTCTAATGCGCCACGGTAAAAGCTATTATTTTTCTTGCGCCGGCGCGCTTGAGGATTTTTCTTGCTTCACTTAAAGTTGCGCCAGTGGTGGTAACATCGTCTATAAGAATTATATTTTTATTTTTTATTTTTTCTGTATTTTTCACTACAAAAGAATCAATAATATTTTTCAGGCGTTCACTACGGTTTTCAATGCGCGCTTGATGTTTTGTATCTTTTATTTTGATTAAAATATTATTCTCAAGCTTAAAATTCACGTTATTATCTAACTTTGTCAATTCTTTACATATCAATTCTGCTTGATTGAATCCCCGTTCTCGGTATCGGTCAGAAGAAAGTGGAATGGGGATTAGAATAATATCCGTAAAGTTTTCCATTATAGATAAATCAGACAATTCTTCTAAAATCCTTCCATAAACAACTTCCGCAAAAACGCTCGCAAGAAGTTTTTTACCTTTATATTTCAAAAACCACACAGCTTTTTTTATCGGCGGATACCGATAGTCAAAAATAGGGAAAATCCAATTGGCGCTTTCACGCTCGGCGGGAGGAGAATCTAGGAGACATTTTACACATAAAAATGTCCCACTTTTTGAGCAGGATAGACAATACGTAGGGAAAACTAAATCTAATATAGCGCTTAAAAAGCTCATTATGATATAATATTAGCACAAATGAACAATTCATTGAAAAATTTTTTTGCAAAAATAAAGAGTATTGTCAGTGACCCAGAGAGTAGTGCTGTCGGTATTGATATTGGCTCTTCGGCAATTAAAGTGGTTGAAATTAAAAAAAAAAGAGGCAAAGTGATACTTGAAACTTATGGAGCAATAGCGCTTGGTCCCTATGCCAGTCTTGATGCAGGACAAGTTACCAATCTTTCAGTTGAAAAAATAGCAGAAGCTTTAAAGGAAGTTTTAAAGCAATCCGGCGTATCTAGTTCTTCTTTAGCTTTTTCTATTCCAGTGCAAGCAAGTTTAATTTTTACCATTGAACTTCCGGCGCAAATAAAGGAAAATGAAGTGGCGGTGATTATTTCCACAGAAGCGCGTAAATATATTCCAGTGCCAATTACGGAAGTTTCTCTTGATTATTTTATATTGCCGAAAAAAGAATCTTCTTTTGAAGAAGCAAACACTGACATAGCTGATATAAAAAATGCCAATCTTCCACCAGCGCAAAAAGAAAAAACAAATGTGCTTGTCGTTGCTACACAAAATGATGCAGTTTCCAGGTTTCGTTCCATTGTTTCTCAATCTGCTCTTTCCGCTTCTTTCTTTGAAATTGAAATATTTTCTTCAATTAGAGCTAATTTTGAACATGAACTTTCCCCTGTCCTTTTAATGGATTTTGGCGCATCGCGTACTAAACTTTCTATTGTTGAATTCGGCATGATTAAGGGTTATCATTCAATAGAAAGAGGCGGAGCTGATATATCTTTGTCCATTTCTCAATCTTTAGGTGTTCCTTTTTTTGAAGCAGAAAAAATGAAAAAAGAATTTGGTCTTTTTGAAAATCCCGCAGAAAAAAGTTTATCTGATATTATTAAAATTCATACTAATTATATTTTTTCTGAGACAAATAATCTATTATTGGGGTATGAAAAGAAATATAATAGAACGATAAGCAAGGTAATATTTTCGGGCGGAGGCTCTCTTTTAAAAGGATTAACAGAAGAAGCGGTCAATAATTTTCGAGCTGAAATAGTAATTGGTCATCCATTTAATAAAGTGGGCGCGCCGGCATTTTTAGAGAGAGTTCTTGGGGCGATTGGTCCTGAATTCGCGGTTGCCCTCGGTTTAGCATTGCGAAAATTACAATAAAAACTATTAACAAGAACAGTTCTTGCCAATAGTAAAGTTATACACAATATACTTCATTAAAAGTTGTTTTTGTAATATAATAATATGGTAAAATGGAGCAAAATTTTCAAACATCATTTATACCTAAAAAATCTATAGTCAAAGAACGCGCTGTTGTGGCGCGACCTGTTAGTTTTTTGGTTATTATTTCCATTTTTATTTTATTTTCTATGTTAATCGGGACAGGTGGTCTTTATTTCTATAAAAAAATTATGGAAAAAAATATCACAGAAATGGAAAACAGCCTAAACGCAGCCAAAAATCGCTTTGAACCTTCTAGAATAACAGAACTTCAGGTGCTAGACAAGCGTTTGCGCGCGTCAAGTGAAATTTTATCTAAACACATAGCAGTAACGCCTATTTTTAAGGCATTGCAACTAATTACTATGAAAACTGTTCGTTATATTAAATTTAGTTATGATTTTACAAATGAAATAAATTCTAAAGTGCTTGTAAAAATGAATGGACACGCAGTCGGGTATCGTTCTATCGCCCTTCAGGCGGATCTCTTTACTAAAAATAAAAACTTAATTGATCCAATTTTTTCCAATCTTACACTTGACGACAAAGGCAGTGTCCTATTTGATTTGGAGTTTTCGGTCGATCCAAGTTTTGTTGGTTATAAACAGACACTCTTAACAGAAAATGAGAGTGGCCAAAATGATAATTCTTTTAATCCTCTTGCGGAAGTTGGCACGGAAAATTAATTTATTTTTATGATTAGATACATTATAGCGATTATTTTAATGGGAATCAGTCTTGTCGGGTTCTTTTCTTTTTCCAGTCCTCTTTACAAAGATATATCCGATCTAAAGATGCAAATAGCATCTTACAATGAAGCGCTTGATAATTCTAAAGCGCTTGAAAACGAGCGAGACAAATTGACTGCTAAGTATAATGCTATTAACCCGGAAAATTTAGTAAGAATTCAAAAACTTTTGCCCGATAATATTGACAATATACGTTTGATTCTTGAAATAGAAAAAGTAGCTTTGCCTTATGATATGGTCTTAAAAAATGTTAAATTTAATACAGTAAAAAAGGAAAATACAACACCAGAAACAGGAGCAACCCAAGGGGGTGGAACTCAAGTGGATCAATCTTTTAACAAAGATTATGGATCATGGGATCTAGAATTTTCTACGAGTGGCACTTATAATAATTTCATTAACTTTACAAAAGATTTAGAAAGCAATCTAAGAATTGTGGATATATCATCAATTCAATTTTCATCCGGTCCAGACACGAAACTGAATCCCTCCTTGCCTGAAGTTTATAAATTTGATTTTAAAATTAAAACTTATTGGCTAAAAAATTAAAATAATTTTGCCCGAGCTTAAAAAGCTTTAGGGCTAAAAAACTAAAATGTCTCCAAAAATAAAAAACATCATAATATTTGTAGGAATTGCAGCAGTTTTTATTTTGATTTATATTTTTTTTATAAAAAAGCCCCAACCCCAGGCTGATTTAGTTTCTTCTTCCAACCCCACATTTTCTTCTTTTTCCAGTATACCCGATACAATGATTTCAAACCAGAGACCCCTGATTGCCAAAGATTTTCTTTCTTTGCTTTTGAATGTTAAAAATATAAAATTAGACGATGCTATTTTCTCTGACAGCGCATTTAATAATTTGCGCGATTCTAGTATCATACTTATACCTGATGGAAATGAGGGGCGGCCCAATCCATTTGCTCCGCTTGGAACCGATAATGTTGAGGCACCCATATGAGTTTTTTAGAAGAATTAAGTAAAAAAGGCGTAATCAATGAGAGCCAAATAGGTGAAATTAAAAATCGCGCAAAAGAGAAGTATAATGGAAATATTGACGAAGCCCTTATTGAATCTGGCGTTTCAGAAGAAAAAATTCTTGAAGTAAAAGGGGAGTATTTGCGAATACCAGTGAAGAAAATAAATGTTCAAGATGTGTCTTTTGACGTTCTTCAATATATTTCAGAAGATTCGGCGACACATTATCATTTTGTTCCAATTGATCTTAAGGAAGGAGTATTGGAAGTGGGCATTACAGATCCAGAGAATACACAGGCGATGGATGCCTTACAGTTTATTTCAGCCAAGCTCGGTATTCCTTTTAAAATTTTTCTCATTTCGGAAAGTGACTATAAAAATATAATAGAAACCTATAAAGGCATATCGAGCCAGGTAGAAGAAGCGCTTAAAGAATTAAACCAAGATGAAGCAATTGATGCAAAAAGTTTAAGCAAGGAAAATTTAGATAAAGAGATAAAAGATATAAAACCGGGAGAGGAAGCCAAAATAATAGAAGATGCGCCAGTTATAAAAATTGTTGCTGTAATGCTGAGTAATGCCATAGAGGGGAATTCTTCTGATATCCATATTGAGCACGGAGGAGACAAGATAAAAGTACGTTATCGCGTAGATGGCTCCCTTTACACTAGCATAGTATTACCCCTCAATGTTTATAGTGGAATAATTGCGCGTATAAAAATTCTTGCCAAATTGCGATTAGACGAGAAAAGAAAACCCCAAGACGGGTCTTTTAGCGCAACTATTAATGGACGCAAGGTTGATTTTCGTGTTTCTACAATGCCGGCATATTATGGCGAGAAAATTGTTATGCGTATTTTAGATTCTGAAAAGGGAGTTAAGCCTCTGGATCAATTAGGTCTATCAGAAACAAATCTCAAAATGACCAGAGAGGCGCTTGCCCAGCCGTATGGAATTATTCTTATCACTGGTCCGACAGGGTCTGGAAAATCCACCACTCTATATTCAATGATGAATGAACTTGATCAGGAAAAAAACAATATTGTATCCTTGGAAGATCCAGTAGAATATCATATGCCCAATATTAATCAATCTCAAGTAATGCCCGAAATCGGATATACTTTTGCGACGGGGCTACGTTCTATTTTTCGTCAAGATCCGGACATAATAATGGTTGGAGAAATTCGTGATAAAGAAACAGCCCAACTTGCTATTCAAGCGGCTTTGACTGGACACCTCGTTCTTTCAACTCTCCATACAAATAGCGCTATTGGCGCAATTCCTCGTCTTATTGATATGGGTATTGATCCGTATCTTATCGCGCCAACCCTAATTCTCTCTATAGCTCAACGTTTGGCTAAAACGATTTTTCCCGCTTCTAGAAAGCTTATATCAATGGATCCAAGTACTAAAATTCAAATTGAAGAGCAATTTAAAGATTTGCCGGATGAATATAGAAAAAAAATTATTTTCAAAGATAAAATGTATGAAGTTGTTCCATCTCCCGAATGTCCTTCTGGCACAAAGGGTCGTATTGCTATTTTTGAAATGTTTAAAGTAGATAAGGAAATGGAGGCTACAATACTAAAAAATCCCACCAATGCGGAAATTTACAAAATAGCCCGCAGAAAGGGAATGCTGATGATGAAAGAAGATGCCATATTGAAATCTCTACAAGGCATTATTCCTTTTAGGGAAGTATATAATTTTAGCAATGAAAATGAGTAAAACCCCTCCCGACCTCCCCTTATCAGAGGAGGTGGAAAAAGTCCCCCTGACAAGGGGGATTAGAGGGTTGTATTAAAACTGGCTTGTAGTACAATTAGTGTGTATGGAAGGAGAAAAAACAAAAATTTTAATAATTGATGACGATAATTTTCTTTTAGATATGTATGCGCTTAAATTTAGCCAAAATAATTTTGAGGTGTACACGGCCTTAAGTGGCATACAGGCAATAAAAAAACTTCAAGGCGGACTTAACCCTAATATTATTTTAATGGATGTAATTATGCCTGAAATGGATGGCTTTGAAATGTTAGAAAAAATGAACACTAATCAATTATCTCCAAATTCTATAAAAATAATTTTATCCAACAAAAGTCAACAGGAGGATATTGATCGAGGCAACGCATTGGGAGTAGCAGGTTACATTGTAAAGGCAAATTCCACTCCAATGGAAGTGATAAACCAGGTGACAAGCATTTTAACTAAGAAAGTTAACCCCGACGCAAAGTCAGGATCCCGACCTGAAAGCGTCGGGATTAAAAAATAAACATTATGAACCATAAGGAAAAACTTGCAGAACTTATTTTAACTGTTATCCGCGAAGGGGGATCGGATTTGCATTTGGGCGCAGGGCGGGTACCAGCTATTCGTGTCACTGGTGAACTTATCTTTCTTGTAAAGAATTCGGTTTTTACTCAAGAAGATATGATTGGAATTTTGAGTGAAGTATTGGATAAAGTAAAAGTTGATAGATTCATGGAAAATCAAGAAGCGGATTTTTCTTATGATTTCCGTGGAGAAGCGCGACTGCGTGGCAACGCTTTTTTTCAAAAAGGATTAATTAATATTGCTTTTCGGTTATTACCGAAAGTAAAAACTCTGGCAGAGTTGCATTTACCTCCCATCCTCGCAGATTTGACTCGTAAAAGACAAGGTTTTTTTCTGGTGGTTGGTCCTGTCGGACAAGGTAAGTCAACCACTATCTCATCAATGATTAATTTAATCAATAATGAACAAACACGTCATATTATAACAATTGAAGATCCGATTGAATATTTATTTGTTCCTAATAAATCCATAATTAATCAACGAGAAGTCGGTATTGACACTAAAGATTTTCATACGGGGCTTAAGTCAGTTTTTCGCGAGGATGTGAATGTGATAATGATCGGCGAGATGCGCACGCCTGAGACCATAGCAACTGCCGTAACTGCCGCGGAAACTGGGCATTTGGTGTTTTCAACCTTGCACACTAACAATGCTTCTCAAACAATAGATAGAATAATTGATTCTTTCCCGGGTGATCAACAGGACCAAATTCGCGCTCAACTTTCATCCAGTCTGCTGGCCATTTTTTCAGAAAGGCTCATTCCCAGAATTGCCGGAGGGCTTATTCCCGCTTATGAACTTCTTTTAAATAATAATGCGGTAGCGAATTTAATTCGCGAAAAACGCACGCACGAGATTGATGTAGTTATAGAAACAGGCACGGAATCCGGGATGGTGGATTTAAATCATTCACTTATAGAACTTGTGCGTACCGGAGAAATTTCAATAGAAAATGCCTATCAATATTCACTTAATCCTAAAGGGCTTGAACGGATGATTTAATACTTTATAAATAACCATGTTATTTAAATATAAAGCGGTAGATGATGAAGGAATAAACAAGGAAGGAGAAATTGATGCGCCGAGTCGCGATATGGCGATAAGCGGACTTCAGCACAGGGGGCTTGTTATTATTTCCATAAAAAATGAAGAAGAAAAGAAATCATTTCTTTCAATTTCTTTTTTTAACAGGGTGTCGACGAAGGATATTGTGATTCTTTCCCGTCAGATTTCAACTTTATTTGAAGCGCAAGTGTCTGCCTTAAAAGCTTTCGGCATGCTCGCAACTAATGTAGAAAATAAATTTTTAGGTCTCAAGCTTGTTCAAATTTGCGATGATCTTAAAGCGGGAGTTTCTATTTCCGGCTCCTTGGCCAAGCACCCCGATGTCTTTTCAAGTTTTTATTTGAATATGGTAAAGGTGGGAGAAGAAACCGGAAAACTCAATCAAATTTTTTTGAACTTGGCAGAATATTTAGATCGTCAATATGCTCTTACATCCAAGACCAGAAACGCGCTCATTTATCCGATATTCGTTATTATCACTTTTTTTGTTGTCATGGGTCTTATGTTTGTAGTTGTGATTCCAAAACTTTCCGCCATTATATTGGATTCTGGCCAAGCAGTGCCTATTTATACTTCTATCATCATTGCGCTTTCAAATTTTTTCGTTCATTATGGTTTTTTTGTTATAATCTTTTTGGTATTTTTAGCTATTTGGCTTTGGAGAATATCCACAACAGAGAAAGGGAAAACATATCTTGACAAAATGCGTCTCTCTATGCCATATGTGGGTAATTTATATAAACAGCTCTATCTCTCCAGAATAGCCGACAATATGGAAATAATGCTTTCTTCAGGCGTTCAAATTCTTCGGGCAATAGACATCACTTCAGAAGTAGTTGGCAGTCGCGTCTATAAAGAAATTTTAAATGAAGCGGCGGATGGCGTAAAATCAGGATTGGCTCTTTCGGTTGCGCTGGAAAAACATCAAAAAGAAATACCGTCTATTTTGATACAGATGGTGAAGGTGGGTGAAGAGACGGGTTCTTTGGATGTTATTTTAAAAACTCTAGCTATTTTTTACAAGCGTGAAGTGGATGATGCGGTTGATACATTAATTGGTCTAATAGAACCGGTAATGATTGTGGTTTTGGGTTTAGGCGTCGGACTGCTTTTAGTTTCTATCTTAGTGCCGATTTATAATATCGCCGGGGGGATTAGTTAGATTCTAGTTGTTAGTAACTAGTTTTTAGGAAATGATAGAGTATGGGCAGGTGTGGATAACTTTATTAATTTTGTGATATAATAGAATTATGATTAGTAAAAAGAAAAAAATAATAGCAATAGATGAATTAGCGGTCATGGTTGCAAAGGGTTTTGAAGGTGTTGATAGAAAACTTGAAGAGGCAAGCAGAAACATGGCCAGAGTTGAAAATAATTTGCTTTACCATATCGGAAGTATAAATAGAAGGCTTGACGATATATCATTTAATAAAGTAAAATATGAAGACCATGATGCTTTGAAGAAGCGAGTGAGTATTTTGGAAAAAGTTTAATGTTTGTTTATTATTAATCAAGTCGAAATTATTATAAGTTAATATTATTAAATAAAAAAATAGGTTATGAAAAAAATAAGTTTCAAAAAAGGTTTCACCTCGGCTTGCCGAAGGCGAGACGGATTTACATTAATTGAACTCTTGGTCGTGGTTGCCATCATCGGTATTTTAGCTTCCGTTGTGCTCGCTAGCCTAAACAGCGCTAGAACGAAAGGTGCTGACGCGGCCGTTAAATCTAGTATGGCTAACTCTCGTGCTCAGGCAGAGCTATTCTATGATACTGGACAGACTTACGCTGGTGTTTGTGCTGTTGGCGCGACTACTATTAATGCAATCTTAGCTGGTGCTGTCAAGCAAAGTGCTGATGCAGACCAAGTTGTTGGTGATGATGCAGCTGCTACGGCAACCGTAGCTGTCTGTAATGACAGTGCTGCCGCTTGGGCATCCGAAATGCCACTCAAGGGTGGAAGTTTCTTCTGTGTGGATAGTAGTGGAAAAAGTCAGGTTAATACCGCTGTTGGCCTGGCGGCTGCTGCAGACTACGCTTGTTAATAACTATTAACATATTTAATTGTTGCAATAAAAAACAAAAACTACCCTTTTGATTTATCCACAGGGTGTTTTTTGTTTTTATGAATGTGCTATAATATAAAAGTTCATTATAAATTTTAACTTTTTTATAAATATGTTAAAAAATTCTAAAGGTTTGGTCTTGGGGGATTCGAAAGGTTTTACATTAATTGAGCTCTTGGTCGTGGTTGCTATCATCGGTATTTTGGCGTCGGTTGTACTGGCTAGTTTAAACAGCGCCAGAAACAAAGCTGTTGATGTCGCTATAAAGTCCGCAATGGCTAACTCTCGCGCGCAAGCAGAGCTATATTACTTTCCAGATGAAACATATAATAATCTCTGCACCGCTGTCGGTGGTGTTGGCCCTATGGTTTTAAATGCTGCGCAGAAATTAAATATAGCCGCAGTTGTGGGTGATAATACTCAGCCATTTATTTATGATGATACAGGTACTCTTGCTGGTGCTTCCGTTTGTCACGACAGTGATACTGCTTGGGCAGCTGTTACATCCTTAAAGAATCCTACGCTTCCCCCTGGCGGTCCTTTTGCCGGCGGATGGTGTGTTGATTCTACTGGGGCCTCTAAGGAAGCAACTGCTCTTCTTTCTGGCGAATATGTTTGTCCGTAATAAAAATTAATTTTTATTAATTTTAATATTGTAAAAAAATGAATTTCACGGAAAATTTTAAGAAAGGTTCCGCCTCGGCTTGCCGAAGGCGAGACGGGTTTACATTAATTGAACTCTTGGTCGTAGTTGCCATCATTGGCATTTTAGCTTCAGTGGTTTTGGCTTCGCTTAATTCAGCCCGAGGCAAGGGCGCTGATGCTACTATAAAATCAAACCTAGTCAATATGCGTCCGCAAGCGGAGATTCTTTATGATTCATGGGGAAATTATGCTGTGGACGCCACGCCTACATACTTTGCTCTTGGTCAATGTACAAATGTTGGTACTGGAGCGGATACCCTTTTCTCTAATCCTACCATCTGGAGTCAGATAACATCTGCTTATAATGCTGGTGCCGGAATTGCATCTACTAGGTGTTATTCATCATCTGGAGCTTATGCAGTTGCAGTACAGCTTAAAACTAGTGATGGGAACACAGCTCCATTACCAGATTCTTGGTGTGTAGATAGCACAGGAGCAAGTAAGGCATATACCTGGGCTGCAGCTGAGACAATCGCTACTTCCATCAACGCTACTTTTTGCCGATAGTTTAAGGAAGGCAAGCAAGGATACTCCTTGATATTTTTTATTAAATTAGTTTTTTAGTTTATATATTGTTATAATACGGAAATGGAAAGTCTTGTAGTATTTATCTTTTTTATCTTTGGCCTGATTATTGGGAGTTTTTTAAATGTTGTAATTTACCGATATAATACGCAAAAATCCTTCGGTGGGCGGAGCGCGTGTATGTCTTGCCAAAATAAACTTTACTGGTATGAACTTATGCCGCTTATTAGTTTTTTAGGGTTGAAGGGGAGATGCCGAAGTTGTAAAACTAAAATTTCAATTCAGTATCCGCTGGTGGAGTTGGCTACTGGATTAATTTTTGCCTTACTTTTTCTAAAACTTTCCGCCCAAGACGGATCTGCCTATGGCGGACAAAATATTTATAATTTTTTTAATTTAGCATTCATCGCTACTTATGCTTATTACTCCACAATGTTTTCACTGCTTATAATCATCGCAGCCTATGACCTTCGGCATAAAATAATTCCAGATGCTCTTTCTCTGGTTTTTGGTATTCTCGCATTTTTAGGCCTATTTTTTTTCATTAGTTATAGTCTGCCTGCGCAGACAGGTTTTTATCTGCATCTTCCATCAATTTTTGAATTCTTGTCGGGCGGATTGATCGCTTTGCCCTTTGCTTTATTTTGGCTTATATCAAGGGGTACTTGGATGGGGCTGGGAGATGCTAAGCTGGCAGTGGGTTTGGGTTGGCTCCTCGGTTTATCTCGGGCGCTCTCTGGTCTAGTGGTCGCTTTTTGGTCCGGGGCTATAATAGGGCTTTTTCTTATTATTTTTTCAAAAAAGTATGGAATGAAAAGTGAAATTCCTTTTGCTCCGTTTTTAGTTTTGGGCGCGCTTTTAGCATTTCTTTTTGAATTACACCTTTTTGCTTTTTAATGACAATATTTAATAAAAAAATAAAGAAAAATGCGGGAATGACTTATGTGGAGCTTATTGTTGTTTTAAGTATTTTTGCTGTATTATCTTCTGTGATTATTTTTAATCATGGCAAATTTCAAGCAAAAGTGGACCTAAAAAATTTGGCCAGCGATATCGCTTTAAAAATTGTTGAAGCGCAAAAATCGGCTCTTTCCGGCAAATGGAATTCAAACGCTCTCACGAACTGGAAACCCTCCTATGGCGTTTTTTTGACTTCATCCCTGTTACAAGATTATTCTGATAATATTTATCTTAACAAAAAATTTATTTATTTTGCCGATTTAGATCAAAACAATTCTTTTGACGATTCTCCAAGTTGCACAACAACGGAATGTTTGGAAAAAATTACCATAACGAAAGGTAATTATATAGACCGGATAGATCGTTATTCAGGCATTACTTCCACTCAAATTCTAAACCCTCTATCTGTTACTTTTAAAAGACCAGATTCAAGCGCGGTTTTCAAAGACTCAAATGGTGTAACATTGACTGGTTTTGATTATATGCAAATTACAATTAAATCACCCAAAGAAGTAGTGGCTTTTATAAAAATCTATCCTTCCGGCAGAGTGCAGGTGAATTAGGTTTTAGATTATAGTTGCTAAGTTCTAGGAATACAAAAAAATGCAAAATAACAACAACAAAAATGGATATACGATAATAGAAACAATGATTGCAGTTTCTCTTTTTTTAGTTATTGCCATAACGGGCATGGGCACGCTTTTAAACGCCAATGTACTTCACAATAAATCACAAAATATGCGTTCCATTATGGATGATTTAAATTTTATTATGGAAGATATGTCCAGAAATATAAGAACGGGATATAGTTATCGTTGTTTTGCCTCTGGTCAATCAATTCCAACTGGCAGTAATGACCCTACTATGGACGATCCAAGAAGTTGCGCCAATGGCTGGGCAATAGCTTTTGAATATGCCTCTGGTAATTCTGATCCTACTGTTACCAATGATCAATGGGTTTATTATATAGACAATACTGGCAAGATTTTTAAATCAACCCAAGGTCCTTACATTGCTTCTAATTTTGTTCAACTAACTCCTGATGAAGTTGTTATCAATACGACGGCTTCTGGTTTTTCAGTATTAGGAGCAGGACCATCACCAGACCAACAACAATCTTTTGTTAGCATTAGATTGGTTGGAACGATAACTTATAAACCTGGTACTTCGAGCAGTGTTGTTACCCCTTTTTCTTTACAAACTTCAGTGTCTCAAAGGTTGATAGATATTTAAAATTATGAAAATTTTTTTAAAACAAAAGAATAAAGGTCGTCAGATTCTGAGCTTGTCAAAGGGCTTTACTTTAGTGGAAACACTTGTTGCCATTTCTATTTTTACTACATCCATTTTGGCTTTACTGGTGATTTTATCTGGAAGTATTTCTAATACCGGTTACGCTAAAAAGAAAATAATAGCTTCATATCTAGCGCAAGAAGGTATTGAGTATATTAGGAATATGCGAGATACTTTTGTACTTTATGGCGCCACTAGTCAAGCTGGCTGGAATGCATTTAATACCAAAGTTGCGGGACCTTCGGGTAATACTGTTTGCGCAAGCGCAGATGGTTGTTATTTCGGTGATCTTAATGCGGGGGACTTTACCAATCCTTCGCAACCCATGGCAGGAATTGCAGTTACTGCTTGTGTTGGAGCATGCCCGGAGCTTAAATATGATATTACAACAGGTAAATATAATTATACCACAGGGGCATCTTCTGGATATATTAGAAAGATTATAGTGAGTCCGATTAGCGTCTATGAAACAAAAATCTCCTCTACTGTTTATTGGACGCAAGGTTCTGGTAATTACAATATGGTTTTTTCAGAGAATTTATTTAATTGGGTAGAATAAGATGATAAAAGAAATCAAAAAACTTAATATTTTTAAAAAAGGGCCTGCCCCGCACGCCCCGACGATACGTCGGGGTCGTTCGGGGTTTGTGATACTCTTTGCGGTTACGCTTTCAAGTATTCTTTTAGCAATAGCGTTAGGAGTTGCCAATATAGCGCTTAAAGAAGTGAAATTTGGCACTTCAGCCCGAGATACTAATAACGCTTTTTTTGCAGCTGACACCGGTATAGAACTTACGCTTTTTAATGATAAATCTCCTGGCAGTATTTATACACCAGCCCCGGGATTTTGGAGTTTTGTTTTATCTGGCTTGAACTCTAGTGGGCAAGGCTGTGCCAAGGTGACTGTGGATAAAACTGTTCCACCAGCGACCAAAATTATTTCAAAAGGATACAACGATGGAGGCGCTTCTTGTACTCAGGGATCAAATAGCGTAGAACGACAGCTAGAAGTAAATTACTGATTGAGATATGCAAGAGTCTGATGCTCAAAAAAGAATAAAAAAATTGCGAAGTGAAATCGTACGATTGAGAAATGCATATCATATAGAAAATGCGCCCAATGTCACTGATGACGTTTATGATTCATTAACCCGCGAACTAAAAGCGCTTTTGCAAAAGCATCCGGAGCTTAATGACTCCAATGCTCTGGAAAATAGAGTAGCTGGCAAAGCCCTGGAAAAGTTTATCAAAGTCAAGCATAAAATCAGAATGCTTTCGCTTAATGACGCTTTTAATGAAGAGGAATTGTATGATTGGAAAAAAAGAATTCAAAAACTTCTTGGTTCCGAAAAAAAGTTGGAGTATTTTTGTGAAATAAAGTTTGATGGTCTTGCTGTGTCATTAATTTATAAAAATGGGAAATTTACGCAGGGCGCAACGAGGGGAGATGGATTCGTGGGTGAAGATATTACTCAAAATCTTAGGACCATAAATTCAATCCCGCTTATTTTAAACTCCCTCCCGACCTCCCCCTTATCAAGGGGAGGAGATAAAGTTATTCCCCTTGATAAGGGGGGATTCAGGGGGGTTGCACCAGAATATTTAGAAGTCAGGGGCGAGGCGATAATGTCCAAAAAAACATTGTCAAAATTAAATCTTGGCAATAAAAGAGAGGGTAAGATTCTTTTTGCCAATACCAGAAATGCGGCCGCGGGTAGTTTGCGGCAATTAGACCCTAAACTTGCCGCAAAGAGACATTTGGATTTTTTTGCTTATGATATTGCAGAAATAAAAGAAGCAGAACCTCTACTGAGAGGTTCTGCTTCTCAGTTGCAAACCCATTCAGAAAAACACGCAATACTGAGAAATTTGGGATTTAAAGTTGGAGCATTAGAAGCCAAATGTAAAAACATAGAAGAAATAATTTTATTTATCAAAAAATTTGAAAAAATAAGATCAAATTTTCCATATGGCACAGATGGAATTGTCATCTACATTGATGACTTAAAACTGCAAGAAATTTTAGGCGTTGTCGGCAAAGCGCCACGCTATGTGGTGGCGTTTAAATATCCGGCTGAGAGAGCGACAACAATAGTAAAAGATATAAAAATAAATGTTGGACGCACTGGTGTTCTGACGCCACTTGCGATTTTTGAGCCGACTTTGGTGGCAGGTTCTATGGTGTCCAAAGCAACACTTCACAACATGGATCAAATAGAACGTCTTGATTTGCGAATTGGAGATACGGTGGTTATAGAAAAAGCTGGTGATGTTATCCCGAAAGTCGTGGAAGTTTTGACCCGAATGCGTTCAGGTAAAGAAAAAAAAATAAAAGTGCCGAATATTTGCCCAGTTTGCGGGGGAAAGGTGGAGAAGAAAAAACTGCCATCCCAGACTTCCGTAGCATATTATTGCGTTAATCCAAAATGTTCCGCCAAAGATGAAAGATATTTAGAGCATTTTGTATCCGTGTTTGAAATATATGAACTGGGACCGAAAATTTTAAGACGATTAAAAGATGAAGGTTTAATAACCGATGCGGCGGACCTCTTTACATTAACGAAAGATGATTTTATCACACTTGAATGCCTGCCCCACAGGAAGCCAGAGACTTTTCTTCGGGGTTTTGGAAAAAAATCTGCAGAGAATATTGTAAAAGAAATAGAAAATAAAAAACATATCCCTCTTTCAAAATTTCTTTGGGCGTTAGGAATACTTCATGTAGGGGAAGAAACAGCGCGAGATCTGGCGATGCATTTTGGGACATTGGAAAAATTAATAATTTCAGCAAGGGTAGTCCTTGCTGAAATAAATAGTATAGAAAACATAGGTCCTGCTGTGTCTAAGAGTGTTAGTAATTTTTTTCACGACAAAAATAATTTAAATTTTATACAGAAATTAAAAAAAAATGGCGTCATTATAGAAAAAATGGAAAAGAAAAAAGCCGGCAAATTTAACGGTTTTACTTTTGTTTTAACTGGCGCGCTTTCTAATATGTCTCGCGAAATTGCTAAAGAAAAAATCATTGTCCTGGGGGGAAAAGTAGCTAGCTCTGTTTCAAAAAATACTTCGTATGTTGTGGCTGGCATTGATCCGGGTTCCAAACTTACTACTGCCGAAAAACTGGGAGTCAAAGTGATAAATGAAGAAGAATTTTTGAAGATGCTCTAGATTTCCTAACTGGCGGAGGGTAGGAGATTCGGACTCCTGATGGATTTCTCCATACACGCTTTCCAAGCGTGCGCACTAGACCTCTATGCGAACCCTCCTTATTCTTAATTTACATTATTTTCAGCAAAAAGAAAGTTCTCCATGTTATAATTAGTACAAATGAAGCAAAAACTTGAAGGAGAATTTAATGTTGAATATAAAAAGCTGAATAAAGAACAGAAAGAAGCTGTGGATACCATAGAGGGTCCAGTCATGGTGGTTGCCGGACCTGGCACAGGCAAAACGCAAATATTGGCGTTGCGCATCGGCAACATTCTGCTCAAAACAGACACTCCGGCAGACGGTATTTTATGTCTTACTTTTACCAATGCAGGAGTTTTCGCGATGAAAGAACGTTTAAGTAAATATATTGGCGCCACAAGTTCCAAGATAAATATTTTCACTTTTCACAGTTTTGGAATGAAAATCATTGAAGAGTATTATGGCATACTTGAACTGGAAACTGCGCCGAAGCTTCTGGATGATACAGATATAATCATACTCTATGATGAACTTCTTTTTGATCACGAGTGGGAATATTTGCGTTCACGCGCCGACTCCACTAGGCATTTTGGAGACTTAAAATCTTTAATTTCAATTTTTAAAAAAGATCGTATCAGCCCCCAAAATTTTTTGAAAGAAATAGAGAACGATATTTATAATCTAAAAAACGATCCTAAAAGTATCTCTATCCGCGGGGAAAGCAAGGGAGAAATAAAAAAAGATATTTTACGGAAAATTGAAGGACTGAACCGCACGCTTGAGGTGGCAAAATTTTTTGAACTCTATGAAAAAACAAAAAAAGAAAAAAATGTTTTTGATTATGATGATGTTTTAGAAAATCTGGTAAGGATTGCGGAGATTTCTCCGAGTTTCTGCGCCGACATTAGAGAAAAATACATTTATGTTTTGATTGATGAGCATCAAGATTCGAGCGGGGTACAGAATGAATTTTTAGAGAAAATTTGGGGAGAAGTTGAAAAGCCGAATATTTTTGTGGTTGGAGACGATCGCCAGCTAATATACGGCTTTGGCGGGGCTTCTATCGCTTATTTTGAGGGTTTTAAGCATTCTTTTGGCAAAGCAAAGCTTATTACGCTAGTAGATAATTATCGCTCTACGCAAGTCATTTTAGACGCATCTGATTCTCTCTTAAAAAGCTCTCTGTCAACGGAAAAACTTTTAAGTCACCGAAAAGAAACTCATCCTGTTCGCCTAGTGGAAGCCGACTATCCCAGAGATGAAATTATTGCTTGCGCATTGGATATACAAAAAAAAATATCCGCCCAAAGCAGGAAAAATAAAATAAATGTAAATGATTGCGCTATTCTTGTACCCAAAAATAAACAAGCGCGTAGCGCCGCCTTAATTCTTCGCGATATGTCTTTGCCGGTTTCCAGCTTGAATGCTTTTCTTTTTTTTGATTCTGATGAAGCGCAATCTTATTTGCGGGTTTTAAAAATAATCGGCAATCCTTATGACAGCGGAAACCTAGCTTTATCTTTTTTTGATAAACTGTCCGGTCTTGATTTGATTTCGGCGCATAAATTTATTACCGAGAATGATATGAAAAAATTTTCCTTAATTAATCTAGCGGAACAAAAAACTTCTTTGTTTAAAGATACCAACCCCGCGAATAGCTGGACAAACAAACTCCTTTTTTGGTTAAAAGAGTCGCAAAAATTGAATGTCTATTCTCTGACCCAATTAATCGGCGATGAGTTGCTCTTAAAAAACGCTTCTGACCACGAAACCTTGATTTCTCGAGTAGAAATAGTCCGCACCGTTTTAAATTTAATTCTTTCACAAATAGAAAAAAATCCCAAACTCACTCTTTCTGAATTTTTATCTTTTATTGATCGGCTGGAAGCCTATGGGGAAAATATACCGCTTGCCATATTTTCTGCTGACGAGGGAGTAAAAGTTTTAACTTTGCATGGATCAAAGGGGCTTGAGTTTGACTATGTATGGATCGCGCATATGGATGAAAGATCTTTAATGTCTGGAAAAAGGCCGGGTTTTGTTTTGCCGGAGATGATTGAAAAAAATATGGAAAAAAAAGATGAAGAAGTGGTAAAACGGCAGCTCTATGTGGCGATAACTCGAGCCAGACGTTTTTGCGCTATTTCTTTTGCCAAGCATTCTTATACCGGGGGAGATCAAGAACTTGCTCATGTTGTGGCGGATTTACCGGAAGGAATTTTAGAGAAACAAGACAGCGCTAAAACAGAAAAATCTATTTTAAAACATAACCCAAAAGCTTATGTCAGCAAAAAATCCCAAGCGAAAGAACATTTTGATATTAAGACTCTCAAAAAAATAGTGGCGAAGAAATATGAAAAAAGAAAAGTTTCCGTCTCGCTTCTAAATAATTTTTTTGAATGTCCGTGGAAGTGGTATTTTAGAAATTTATTGCAATTACCGGAACCAAAAAGAGAGAGTTTAGAGTTCGGGAACGCCGTACATGCTTCTATTGATAAAATTTTAAAAATGAATAGCCGACCCTCTCTAAAAGAAATTGAAAATATAGTGAAAATTGAAGTTTCTAAAAGAAAATATGGAAATGAAAAGATACAAAAGCAAATGCAAAAAGATGTTCTAAAAATAATTTCTAAATGGGTAACAAATCGTTTGCCCCAAATAAAATCAAACAGGGAAAATGAAAAAAGTGTTTCATGTAAGTATGAAAAGTTACCACATCTAAATATTTATGGGAAAATAGATTTAGTAGAAAAACTTGATGCAAAAACTTTAAGAGTTACCGATTTTAAAACCGGAGGCATAAGAAAAAAGAATGATATGGAGAAAATGGATGAAGAAGGAAGAATGAGCGCATATTTACGCCAACTTGCGATGTATTCTTATTTATTGGAACATAGTTCAAGGGGTAAATTAAATGTGCGAAAGAGCCGACTAGAATTTTTGGAATCTAAAAACAAAGAAGAAACTTTTTACGATAGAATAATTACAAAAAAGGAAATTGAGCTTTTAATGAAAGATATCGTAGATTATGATACTTTTGTAAAAAGTGGAAAATGGTTAGAGCGTGATTGTTATTACAATTCATATGGTAAAGACAGCGAGTGCGAATATTGCAAATTAGCGAAAATTTACACTGGGCCATTATCTAGCCAACCAAGATAAAAACCCAAAATCATAAAGAGGATTATTAAAATAATTAAAATCCAATAGGTTTTTTGCACCTTTTTATTGTATCAAATTTTTGATATAGTTTAACTATTAATGAATTCAGAAATTAAAAAAGGCACGGAACATCCGCTTTCAATGGTTATAAATGAAGCAGTAAAGATTTTTATTGACTTGGGTTTTGAAGTTGCTACAGGACCAGAACTTGAAGATGTTTGGCATAATTTTGATGCGCTAAATATTCCCAAAGATCATCCAGCGCGAGACATGCAAGACACCTTTTTTATTAAGGATAAGAAAGAATCTGTGCTTCGTACACATACTACGACTGTGACAGTTCGTTCCATAGAACAAGCAGGAAAAGAAGAGAGACTACCTTGTGCTTTTATTTCTATCGGCAAAGTTTTTAGAAATGAAGCCACAGACATAACGCACGAAATGCAATTTTATCAAATAGATGGAATAATGGTGGGTAATATAGATGACGATATTTCGCTTGCTGATTTAAAAGGCGTGCTCATGCGATTTTATAAAAAGATGCTTGGAGAAAATACTGATATTGAGTTTCGTCCAAGTTTTTTTTCTTTTACTGAGCCCTCCATCGAAGTGTATGTAAAATTTAATGGCAAATGGTTGGAAATGATGGGCGCAGGAATGATTCATCCGAATGTTTTACGCAATTGCGGGCTAGATCCGGCGAAAGTTCAAGGTTTCGCTTTCGGTGGAGGACTTGATCGCATCGCTATGATTAAATGGGGCATTCCTGACGTCCGTCTTTTTTATCAAGGGGATTTAAGGCTCAATCAGTTCTAGTTTTAAATTTTTATTTATGGAGTATAAAAAACATTTTGATTCTTGGAATAAAAAGAAAAAAGTTCTTGACCAGAAAGAAGTTTCTGAGCAAATGTTTTTTAACGAACGAGAAATTTGGTGGGGTTCAATTGGTGTAAATATTGGTTATGAGCAAGATGGAAAAAATGATAATTTTGAAAGGCCACTTTTAATTGTTAAAAAATTTAATAGATCTATAGTATGGATTGTACCACTTACGACAATTGCAAAAGACAATAAATTTCATCACAAGTTGAAAAAGAGTGGTTCTTTTGTCATACTTTCACAGATACGACTTGTTAGTACAAAAAGATTCTTGCGTTTAGTTGAGACGATCAACGAGAATGAATTCAGGGATATTATCAGTAAAATAAAGAATTTTCTGCCATAAAAGCGAAACCCCGCCTTTCAGCGGGGAATCTCGGAGGGCTAACGCCCATTTACCTCATGAGTATATACCCAATGGAAACAAAAGTCAAGCAAGTAAATATGGAGTCATTTAACATCAATTTTGGCCTTTTTATCGGCGAGACTTAAGACTTAATCAATTTTAGTATATGGTAAATCCCATAGAACAGGGCAATATAAAAGATTTCAAAGAAAAGAAAGATAGCATTCAGCGCTCTTTGTTTATTGCTGTCACTGTATATGCGACCTTTTTGTTAACTTACTATTTATTGCTTAATTTTTTCTGTTTTAATTTTCTATTAGAAATAAAAAAAGCTTTTTGGATAATATTTATCTCAAACTCTATTATTGTTTTAATTAATCATATATTTCATTTTTGCATCAGCATCAAACTTTCTTATAAAACTTATCTCAAGGATCATGTTTTTGAATCGTTTTCTGACTGCTATGCTAGGTGTATAGCCGGATTTCTTGAGATGGTTTTTTACACAATATCTTTTGCTACAGGACACTATGAGTTAGTTGTTGGATATTTGGTGTTAAAAACTATTTCTGCATGGGGTAAGGGTGAGGCAGTCACTGTTCCTTTTGATAAAAAAACTAATGACGAACAAGAGACAATAAAAAATGAAGAAAAAATTATGAGTAATAGGAAAAAAGGAGGGCTTTCTACTACTATCCTTAGGATCGCAACTGTGATTGCTCTAATGTCTTCTTTAATTGCTGCTCAATTTATACCTTTGTCTATTATTAATTTTTTAAAACCAATTTAATTTATGAAAGAAACATTCAGAAGAATATTAATAGTTGTAGACATTATAATTTCTATTGGATTATTAATAATTCCAATATTTGTAGTATTTAATAGAGGTAACTCAGAAGGTTTTTTTGAAATGTTATTTCTGTCTCTTTTGTCCGTAAGTATAATTTATGTATTTTATTCGACGATAGTTTGGATTATACAACCGACACTGAAAAGATTCAATATACAGTTTGTTCAATTATTTTTTAAATTCTTAAGAAGAGATTAATATGAAGGTCTCTTTTAATTGGCTTAAGTGGTATATACCTGACGTACCTGAGGCAAATAAGCTCGCAGATATTTTCACCCATCATGTTGTAGAAGTGGAGAGTGTGGAGAAGAGCGCAGATGACGATAATATTTTCGATATAAATGTTTTACCAAACAGGGCGCATGATTTACTTTCTCACCTCGGTATAGCAAAAGAAATTTCTTCGCTTTTAGATATTAAATTTATTGACCCGACGCCCAAATATAAAATTCCAGAATCTCAACCGACTAAATTAAAAATAGAAATAGAAAGTGATAAATGTCGTCGATATATGGGAAGAATTGTGCGAAATATAAAAGTTGGTCCTAGTCCAGAATGGGTAGTCAAACACCTAGAATCAATCGGACAGAGAAGCGTAAATAACATTGTAGATGCAGCAAATATTGTGATGTTTGATTGCGGTCAGCCATGTCATGCGTTTGATTTGGATAAAATTAAAGATGACATAATTATTCGTAGTGCAAAGGATGGCGAAGAGATAACTACGCTAGATAATAAGCAGATAAAACTAAAATCTCCCAATGTTGTAATTGCTGATAAAAAGAATATCTTAGCTATTGCCGGGATAAAAGGAGGGAAAATTGCGGAAGTAGATAATAATACAAAAAATATCATTATTGAAGTGGCAAATTTTGATCCGACGAGCATAAGAAAGACTGGTAAAGACATAGGAATTTTTACAGATGCATTAAAAAGATTTGAAAATGATTTATCTCCAAAGCTTTGTGATTTTGCTATGTTGGAAACTTCTGGTCTTTTAGCTGAATATGGCTTTAATGATTTTGAAGATATTATAGATATTTATCCCCAAAAACAAGCAGAGCGCCAACTCTCTTTTTCAGCTGAAAGAATATCTAAAATTTTAGGTTTAAATGTTTCTATAAAAGAAATTGAAGATATTTTAAAAAGATATAATTTTGAGTATAAAAAAAATAATGGTAAATTTAAAATTATTGTGCCATTTATGCGCCTTGATTTAATTATAGAAGAAGATATAGCAGAAGAGGTGGGTAGAATTTTGGGTTATGATAAAGTAAAACCAAAAATTCCAAAAATCAATTTTAAACCCAAAACTGATGAAACACATGCGAAAATTTCTTGGGTGAGAAATAAATTACTAACGGATGGATACTCTGAAGTTATGACTTATGTATTTTGCGAAAAAGGGGAAATGGAAGTAGAAAAGAGTGCAAGCGATAAAAAGTTTTTGAGAACAAATTTGACGGATGGGTTGAAAGAAAGCTTGAAATTAACTCAAATAAATGCGTCACTACTTGGCTTAGATGAAGTAAAAATCTTTGAAATTGGAACAGTTTTTCAGAAAAATGGAGAAGAAATTCATGTTGCGTATAATGAAAAACCTGCCCGCAATGCTTCGCCCGCCAGCAACGCTTCGCGTAGCGATTCGGGCTGGCATAGCGATGCAGGCGGGGAAAAAATAAAAGAAATGAGTTTGGAGGATTTTTGTAAATCAGCTGAGCCTGATGCTTTTGTTCAAGATCTCCTACTTCGCAACGGAGACCATTCACAAAAGCATTCAGATTCAGCTTTAATTTCTCAAAAGTTTAAAATGTGGTCTCTATTTCCTTTCATTGCGCGCGATATAGCGGTGTGGGTGCCACAGGAATTAAAAAGCAGTAAAGTCAAAGAGAACATACAGCAAATTATAAATAAAAATGCAGGGGAATTGCTAATCAGGGGTCCGGAACTTTTTGATGAATTCAAAAAAGGAGATAAAATTTCATATGCTTTTAGATTAGTTTTTCAGTCTTATAATAGGACTCTTACAGACACAGAAGTAAATGAAATTATGACTAAAATAACCAATAAAATCAAGGAGAATAATGATTGGCAAGTGAGGTAAATTCTGATATAATACCCTTATATGACAAAAGAAAAAGAGCAAGGAAATGGGCATCATTATAATGCCTCAGATATATCAGTTTTAGAGGGTCTGGAGCCCGTCCGGCGTCGTCCTGGAATGTATATTGGCACTACGGGCCCGGAAGGGCTTCATCATTTGGTCTGGGAGATTTTTGACAATTCGCGCGATGAAGCGATGGGAGGTTTTTGTAATGATATTGAAGTTGTTTTATTGCCGGATAATCGTCTGCGTGTTGCAGACAATGGTAGGGGTATTCCCATAGACATGCACAAAAAAACAAAAGTTTCCGCGCTTGAAACCGTGATGACCACACTTCATGCTGGGGGAAAGTTCGGTGGAGAAAATAGCGGATATAAAGTTTCCGGAGGTTTGCATGGCGTGGGCGCTTCTGTTGTAAATGCGCTTTCTATTTTTTGCAGAGCAGAAGTTTATCGCGATGGTGGTAAATATGTGCAAGAATATTCTCAAGGAAAAAAGAAATCTAATGTCAAAAAGGTTGATAACTCAAAACTTCATGGCACCGTCATCACTTTTGAACCAGATAAAGAAATTTTTAAGGATGTTGTCTTTGATTGGAACATGATAATAAATCATATTCGCCAGCAAGCGTATTTAGTAAGGGGACTAAAAATTTTAATAATTGACGCTCGAGAATGGGATAATAAAAAAGGACTCGACGATAGTGATGTTTTTTATTTTAGAAATCTTGAGTTAGAGCTTCCGTCTGTTTCTTTTTACTTTGAAGGCGGACTTATTTCTCTTATAAAATATTATAACAAATTTCAAAAACCCATTCAGGATAATATTTTTTACATTGAAAAAGAATTAGATAGTGTGGGTGTGGAAATTGCTCTACAATATGTTGATGATATAGTTGATCGGATTGTTCCTTTTGCCAACAATATTAACACTCCCGAGGGTGGCACGCATGTAACTGGTTTTAAAACTGCTCTTACTAGAACGTTGAATACTTACTGTAAGAAAAATAAAATGATGAAAGAATCTGAGGGTGGTTTTACTGGTGAAGATGTTTTAGAGGGTCTGACGGTGGCTATTTCGGTGAAGCTTCGTGAAATTCAATTTGAAGGACAAACTAAATCAAGGCTCGGGAGTATGGAAGCCCAGGGAGCAGTAGCAACAGTTTTTGGTGAAGCATTTGCGAGTTTTTTAGAAGAAAATCCCAATGACGCTAAAGCCATAATTAACAAGTCAATTCTTGCATTAAAGGCTCGCAAGGCAGCTAAGGCGGCAAAAGATTCTGTGCTTAGGAAGGGTGCGCTTGAAGGCATGACTCTTCCGGGTAAATTAGCAGATTGTCAGAGTAAAGATGCTTCCGAATCAGAATTATTTTTAGTAGAGGGAGATTCAGCAGGAGGTTCAGCTAAACAGGGTAGAGACCGTCGCACACAGGCGATACTACCATTACGTGGAAAAATTTTAAATGTTGAACGCGCGCGCATAGACAAAATGCTTGCTTCTAAAGAAGTCAAGTCATTGGTTATTGCCATGGGGACTTCTATTGGAGATACTTTTGATTTAGAAAAAATGCGTTATCATAAAATAATTATTGCAACCGATGCTGATGTTGATGGTTCACACATTCGCACATTACTTCTGACACTTTTTTACCGATACTTCAGACAAATTATTGACGCGGGATATATCTATATTGCCCAGCCTCCGCTCTATAAAATAAAAAAAGGCAAAGAAATATCTTACGCTTATACCGATGATGAAAAGTTAAAAATTGTCGGTAAGGGCGTGAATGTGAGTGAAATACAGCCCGCCGACGATGAATCTTTAACGGGTGAAGAAGCTGAAAATGAACAAGAAACAAAGTTAAAATCAAACAGAATTCATATTCAGCGTTTCAAGGGTTTGGGAGAAATGAATCCAGAGGAACTTTGGGAAACGACGATGGACCCCGCGCACCGAGTACTTAAAAAAGTGAATATTGATAACGCCGAAGAAGCCAATAAGATTTTTGATATTCTGATGGGTTCCGAAGTCCCTCCTCGCAAATCTTTCATCCAATCCAACGCCAAACTCGTTGAAATTGATATATAAAATCATTATCTAAAATAATTGAATAATGATTGATTGTTTTTTATAATCTCTTAATATATCATATATGATAGGTTAAGAGATTGGATTTTATAAAAACTCATTTGTATAAAAATTTCCATCTACCCCTACCAACAATTGGAGGCAATCCAGCCCTCAAAATTTTCTCCAAAATTTTCCAAATGTCCTTATTATTTTGATCTTTGATTGCTTTTAGTAGGGAGGAGTACTTACCAATATCGTATTTGAGCAACATCCTAAAAATAGTTGCTGGACTCATGTAAAAAGCTTCGGCAATATACGAGGCGGGGACTTTTTTAGACAAAAGATAAATAACTGCAAATCTTTTAGCGAGCATTATTTTTTCTGTTCGAGTTAAGAAATCGTTTAAGAAAAATTTTACCCATAATTTTCTCGCTGATTTTTCCAGAGCAATACTAAACTCGTTGTAAAGTTTTTGCAAGTGTTCCTTTTTAAGTTTTTTTGACGATATATGTGGCATTGAATATATTTCTTAGTATATCATATATAATAAGTTAAGAAAACAGAAAAACAAAAGCGAGGGTTGATATATAACTACTTTTTATTTTTAATTTCTTCTAGGAGTTTTTTCACGAGTTCTTCTTTTAGCATTTGCCCGAGTTGGCCGGATTCGCGAGATTCTAGAGTGATTTTTTTTGCCTCGATTTCTTTATCACCAATAACAATCCAATAAGGGATTTTATTTGTTTTCGCATCGCGGACTTTTGTTCCCAGATTTTCGTCTTTATCATCCAATTCCGCGCGGATATTGTTTTCCTTTAATAATTCAAAAACTTGTTTGGCGTACTCATTATGATTTGTCCGGACAGGGATAACTTTCACTTGCACCGGTGAGAGCCAGAGAGGAAAAGCGCCGGCGTATTTTTCAATTAAAAATGCCATTATTCTTTCTATTGCTCCAATTGAAGAACGATGTATTACAAATGCCAGATGTTCGTTGCCATCTTCTCCAATATAATTTAAATTGAATTTTTCTGGCATGCAAAAATCATACTGAACAGTGAAAGCCGTATCCTCTTTGCTGTTTGCATTTTTCATTTGGATATCTATTTTGGGCCCATAGAAAGCCGCTTCATCTTTAACTTCTTCAAATTTAGATCCTCGGTTTTTCATTAACTTACGTAAAAGATCTTCTCCTTTTTCCCAAGCACTGTCATTCTTGTAATATTTTTTTGTATTTTTTTTATCACCAAGGGATAAACGATATCTATAGTCAGTATCAAGTTTCAGATTAAAAACAGAAGTGACATATTCAATGAGATCAAGCGCTTTGCTGATTTCTTCTACTGCCTGCTCTTCGTCTTTACATATAATATGCGCGTCAGCCAGACAAAAAGTTCTAACTCGTTGCAGGCCCATGAGCTCTCCAGATTGTTCATAGCGATACAGTTGAGCAAGTTCTGCAATACGCATAGGAAGTTCGCGGTAGCTGTGAGGTTTTGACAGATAAAGCTCAAAATGATGCGGGCAGGCCATCGGACGAAGCATAAATTCTTCATCGTCTATGGTAATAGGTGCATACATTGAATCTTTGAAATGCGGATAGTGGCCAGATTTTTTATATAGCTCAAGTTTAGCAATATCGGGCGTACGTACATGGAGATATCCTCGGCGAATTTCTTCATCAACTATAAAACGTTCAAGTTCTCGGCGAATAGTGGTGCCCTTGGGCAACCAAAGCGGTAGACCCTTGCCCACAGTATCACTGAAGGCAAATAACCCAAGCTCACGTCCTAATTTTTTATGGTCTCTATCTTCTCCTTTTTCCATAGTTTTTATAATATCACATTTTTTATTTTTTTCAATAATCTATTTTGCTTTTCATTTATAATATGGTAGTCTAAACATATTATGGTAGTTCGAATGAGGAGTACAAAATCGCATACGAAAAACAGACGTTCTCATCATGCGCTGGTGAGCACGAGTTTTGCTAAGTGTGAAAATTGCAAAACTCTTAAAAGACGTCACACAGTGTGCTCTTCTTGCGGTTTTTACCGCGGAAAAAAAGTTTTAGATTTGGTGAAAAAGACAGAAAAGAAGCAAAAGAAAGAAAAAGCAAAAAAAGTAGCCGAAAAATAAGTAGAAATAAGTAATTTTGTTTTTTAAAAAAGATGGCAAATAGGCACCTTTCAAGATCAATAGTGCTCCAGACGCTTTTTGAGTGGGATTTCTTGCCTGCCCGCAATGCTTCGCATGGCGATGCAGGCGGGCCTGCCGAAAGCACTCAAATTAAGGAAATATTAAATAGAAATTTAAAAGAATTTGCCCCAGGTCTTGAGGATGATCATTTTGTCTTTTCTTTAATTGACGAAGTGTTACAGAAGCGGATAATTATTGATGAAATTATAGAGAAAGCTGCGCCAGATTGGCCGATAGATAAAATATCTATTATTGATAGAAATATTTTAAGAATTGGTTTAACAGAACTCCTTTTTGGCAATAGGACGCAAGTACCCCCGAAAGTAGCAATTAATGAAGCGATAGAATTGGCAAAAACTTTCGGTGGAGAGAATTCTGGCAAATTTGTAAATGGCGTCCTTGGCGCAGTTTATAAAGAGATAGGCGAACCCGGTAAAGACCAGATAAGTAAAAAGAAGAAATCCGAAGAATCTAAGGAGCCGGTGGATATCACTAAATTGCCAATTGAAAGCTTGGGAGGCGCGTTGGTATATACAAAAAAACCTGCCTTGTCGGTGGGCGGGGATGATAAAATTCTATTTGCGCTTGTACATGATGTTTTCGGTTATTGGACTTTATCAAAAGGTAAAATGGAAGTTAATGAAGATATAGCGCAAGGTACCCTAAGGGCAATTAAGAAGGAAATTGGACTTGATGTTGAGATAGAAGAAAAATTGGGAGAAAATGAATATATTGCAACACACCCGGAAAAAGGTAAAAGTTTGAAAAAGGTCGTGTATTTTTTAGCAAAGAGTATATATAAAGAACTTTCATTGGAAAAATCTGGCGGACTGGACGGGGCTCGGTGGTTTGAACTTTCCGAAATTCCAGAACTTCGCATTTACAACGACATTATTCCACTGATTGCAAAAGCGATAAAAACTATTAGTAAAAAACAGTAAACAAAATGATTCAATTTTCAGATTTTGAGAAAAAAACAAAAATAGTTTTTAAAAACAAAGATTTGCTAAAACAAGCTTTTATTCATCGTTCTTATATCAATGAAAATACGGGGACTTCTCTTTCACACAATGAACGTTTAGAATTTTTGGGTGATGCCGTGTTGGAGCTTATCGTTACAGATTTTCTTTATAAAAAATATCCTAATTATACGGAAGGTGAATTAACTGCTTTGCGTTCCGCCCTGGTTAATGCTGTTATTATTTCTGAAATTGCCTTGGAAATAGGTATGAACGATTATTTACTTTTATCTAAAGGTGAAGCCAAGGATAATGGCAAAGCGAGACAATATATTTTGGCGAACACCTATGAAGCATATGTGGGAGCAATATATTTAGATCAAGAATACAATGCGGTAAATAAATTTGTGTCTGAATCTCTGTTGCCCAAAACGGAGGAAATAGTAAATAAAAAGCTTTGGCGTGATGCGAAATCTCTAGTGCAAGAAAAGGCGCAAGAATTTGTAAATTTTACGCCAGCGTACAGAGTTCTTAGCGAGTCAGGTCCTGACCACGATAAACATTTTACGGTTGGTATTTATTTTGGTTCAAATTTAATTGCCGAAGGTAAAGGTAAATCAAAACAGGAAGCAGAACAAAAAGCAGCCGAGGCGGCATTGAAAATAAAGAATTGGTTTGATTAAAACAAAATAATATGCGACTCAAAACCCTTGAACTAAATGGCTTTAAATCTTTTGCTCAGAAGAGCCTTTTAGAGTTTAATAGCTCCATAGTTTGCATAGTTGGACCAAATGGTTCTGGAAAATCAAATATAGTAGAGGCTATCCGCTATGTTTTAGGGGAACAATCAATAAAATCAATGCGTGGGAAATTGGGTTCCGATCTTATTTTTAAAGGATCTAAGAATTTACCTAAAGGGTCTCGAGCAACTGTTACGATATATTTTAACAATTCTAATAAAGTTTTCAAATTTTCAAACGACGAAGGGAAAGAAATTAATTTAAATTATGACACCGTTAGTATTTCCCGGGAAGTTTTTTCTGATGGATTAAATAAATATATTTTGAATGGCGCAGAAGTCAGATTAAAAGATATTCACAATCTTTTAGCATCAGTTAATATTGGTTCATCTGGACATCATATTATTTCACAAGGTGAAGCTGACAGAATTTTAAGCGCAAGCCCGAAAGAACGAAAAGCCATAATAGAAGACGCCCTAGGGCTTAAAATTTACCAATTAAAAATAAAGGAAAGTGAAAGAAAGTTAGAGCGCGCCAATGAGAATATGAAAGAAGTTATTATGCTACGCCGAGAAAATGCTCCACATCTTAATTTTCTTAAAAGACAAATGGAGAAATTTGAAAAGGCCAAGGAAATGCAGAAAGAATTAGCAACGCTCTATCGAGAATATTTTAAGAAAGAGAGTGTTTATCTAGAAGAAGAGCAGTCCACTTTATCCAAAGAAAAGAATAGAATTTCTATTGAACTTAAAAATGTAGCGGAGAAGATTTCTAGTACTGAAGAAGAAAATTCCACTAAAGGTAGTAAAAAAATTGAAGAACTTAGAAGTATTGAGAAAAAAATTAATGAAATTCGTGTCGTCAAAAATGAGATGGAACACAAACTGGGCCGAATCGAGGGAATGTTGGAAGTAAAAGCAAATAAAGTAAAACT
This sequence comes from Candidatus Nomurabacteria bacterium RIFCSPHIGHO2_01_FULL_36_23, assembly GCA_001786745.1. Classification (GTDB taxonomy): domain Bacteria; phylum Patescibacteriota; class Minisyncoccia; order Phycocordibacterales; family UBA9973; genus UBA9973. The sequence continues at coordinate 92,718 of MFTF01000018.1, forward strand.
TGCGGGTCGGTGTCCGCTGTGCGGAAGCGAAATTAAAGAATTACATTCAGAACAGACAGAAAAAAGACAAATTGAAGAAAAAGAATTAATGGAATTGAAAAATTCACAAGCCAACATTCTCACTGAAATACAAAAAATAGAGAGTAAGGAAAAAGAACTTGCCCAATCAGCTGAAATCTTGAAACAGGAAATAAATAAAGAGATGGAAGCCTTGCGTGATTTTGAGCGGGAAAAATTTATATGGAAAGTTAAATATCAAGAATTATCTTCTACTTTAGAACTTGTAAATATAAAAGAAGGAAATTTAAAAAATAGACTAGAATCTTTTAAAAATGAGATAAAAGAAGGCCTAGCTTTAATTGGAGAAGAGATTTTATCTTATAAATCGCCTCAACGACGATCCGCCGAAGAGGCGGGTAATAATCCAGTCATTACTCAAGAAGAATTAAGAAAAAAAATTGAACGTATAAAAATAAAATTAGAAGATGCTGGGTTGGGAGAGGGAACCGAAATAATGAAAGAATTTAAAGAAGTCTCCGATAGAGACATTTTTCTCGCTAAGGAAATGGAAGATTTGACTAAAAGTATTGAAATGCTTCAAAAACTTATAATGGATTTAAAAGAAAAAATAGATATAGAATTTAAAGAAGGAATCAAAAAAATTAATGTGGAATTTCAAGATTTTTTTGCATTGATGTTCGGTGGGGGACACGGATTCCTAACTATCATAATTGAGAGCAAAAAGAAAAAAAGAGACGAATCAGCTAACGAGGAGGATTATGGTGAGACAGAGATATTAAATGATGGTGAGATTATTTTAGAACAAGGGATAGAAATAAATGTCTCGCTTCCGCATAAAAAAGTTAAAGAACTTCATGCGCTTTCTGGTGGGGAGCGATCGCTCACATCTATCGCTCTTCTTTTTGCCATGTCGCAAGTAAATCCGCCGCCTTTTCTGGTATTGGATGAAACCGATGCGGCGCTGGATGAATCAAATTCTCGCAAATACGGTGAGATGTTAGAAAAACTTTCCAAGCATTCTCAACTTATCGTTGTTACCCACAACCGCGAGACGATGTCTCGCG
>MFTF01000019.1 GCA_001786745.1 Candidatus Nomurabacteria bacterium RIFCSPHIGHO2_01_FULL_36_23
AAACACCAACTCAAATAAAAAATACAGAAACTCAAATACAAAAAAGCGACACAGATATATTAAAATCTCACGGTATTGAAATTGTTGGAGAAAAATTAGAGCTGAATTCTGGCGAGAATGCATCCACCCCATCCCCTACCTTCCCCAAAAGGGAAGGAGCCATCTCCTTTGAAGAGGGTTTGGGAGAGGTAAAAAAAGAGGAACCACACCCCATCTTGGCGCAAAAATTATCCGGTTCTTTTCAAATTCCGACAGTGAAAACGGAGCATCATTCCGAGGAAATAGACACCCCGGGTATGATAAAAGAAACTAAAAAATCTTACCCGCCGGGGGGAGATCCTTACAGAATAACACCGGAATAATGCTAATTATAAAGTTCATAAACTTGCTTGACAATGTATATGTCTCACGCTACAATTAAAAACAAAAGCGGTCGAGTATTAAAAGAGGTCTCTGGCTTTGAATGGGATAAGGGAAATAAAATTAAAAACTTAACCAAGCACCAAGTAAGCCAAGATGAGTGTGAAGAAACCTTTTTTGACTCTAATAGGGAAGTGCAGAAAGATTTATTGCATTCGAAAGATGAGGAACGATATATCCTTCTTGGACACACCAAATACAAGAGACTGTTATATATCGTATTTACTATAAGAAAAGAAAAGGTAAGAGTCATTTCTGCCAGAGATACCAATAAAAGAGAACGCAAATTATATGAAGAAAAAAATTAAAATTCCAAAATTCAAGAACGAGTCAGAAGAAAGAGCTTTTTGGCTAAAGTTGGATTTGTCAAAATATTTTGAGCCGTCTGATTTCCAAAGAGTATCTTTCCCGAATCTAAAGCCGTCTTCACAGCCCATCTCGTTGCGTCTGCCATCTTATCTTCTCACTCGAGTAAAAGAACATGCAAATGAACTGGATATGCCTTATCAATCATTGATGAAAAAATATATCGCTCAAGGCATATTAAAAGAAGTTTAAATATACTTTATGAACTAATTTTTATGCAATTCAAAGTACCACAATTTTTAGACATAGAAGACAAAATTTTTGGCCCTTTTACTTTCAGGGAATTTGTTTATTTGGCCGGCGGAGCAGGTTTATGTTTTATCCTCTACAGATTACTGGGTCTTTTTCTGGGAGTTATGCCAATTTTGGCTGTAGCGGGATTTTCATTAGCTCTGACTTTTTATAAACCAAATAATAAACCTTTTATTAATATGCTTGAAGCCGGAGCCAAATATATCATCCAAAACAAGCTTTATATTTGGAAAAGACGCAAGAGTAGAATGAGCGACAAACAGCAAAACAAAATAGTGGATGAAGAAAAAGAAAAAGCAATATCAGAACGCGGGGTAAAACTAAGCGGAAATAAATTAAGAGATTTGGCATGGAGTTTAGATGTATTGGATTTAAGCAAACATGCAGACACATAAGTAATATGAAATAATATGCCATTAAACGCAAAAGCAACTCAAGAATTCGTACCAATCAAGGAAGTTCGCGATGGGGTAATCGTGCTAAAAGACGACGGACTTCGGGCAATCGTGCTGGCTAATTCAGTCAACCTGTCTTTGAAATCATCCGACGAACAAAAAGCAACAATACTTCAATTCCAAAATTTTCTTAATACTTTGGATTTTTCTATTCAAATATCCGTGCAATCAAGAAGATTGGATATTCGACCCTATCTTTTACTTTTAGAAAATAGAGTAAAATTGCAAAATGAACCCTTGCTTAAATTACAAACAAAAGAGTATGTGGAATTCATCAGAAATTTCACTGATTCAGTCAGCATAATGACAAAAAGCTTTTTTATTATAGTGCCTTATACGCACACTGTCTTAAAATCGGATTCTGGAGTATTGAGTGGAATATTTAAGTTATTTTCCAGAAAAAATAAAGAAGAAATAAAAGCCGCATCGCGGGTGGATTTTGAAGAAAAAAGATCCCAACTAGAAGAAAGAGTAAGCGTAATACAACAAGGACTTGGTAGTTGTGGCATAAAATCGGCTCAGTTAGGTACAGAAGAGGTTGTGGAAGTATTTTATAAAGTTTTCAATCCGGGAGAAGTGGAAGGAAAAATTAAGCTTGAATAAAAATATTATGGGAATTTTTGACACATTATTTAAAAAAAAGAAAAGTAGCTCTGCTGGTGAGGTTAATCTCGCCGATGGCGGGGCGAGCGTCTCAATCTTGCCCGTGTTGCCGGAAAAAATTTATGAATCAGCCAACCTGGAACTCCAAGATGTCATTGCGCCATCAGCTTTGAAGATTGAATCAAAATCTATAAACTTAGGCGACAAAATTGCTCGCACATTTTTTATAATATCTTACCCAAGATATTTAACCGATAATTGGTTTTCCCCAATAATTAATTTAGATAAGGTTTTTGATATTTCAATCTTCATCCACCCGATAGACACATCGCTGATGTTAAGACAATTTCAAAAAAAAGTCGCTGAAGTGCAAAGCCAGATTAATGTGCGTGAGAAAAAAGGTATGGTGCGCGACCCCATGCTGGACACCGCTTATCAAGACCTGGAAGGACTTCGCGACAACTTAATTCAAGCGCAAGAAAAAATGTTTGATGTGGGCATTTATATAACTATATATGCTGATAACGAATTGGATTTATTTAAGATAGAAAGTGAAATAAAATCGATGCTTGAGTCAAAACTAATATATATTAAGCCGGCGCTCTTTCAACAAGAGGAGGGTTTTAAAAGTGTCATACCAACAAATACTGACTTGTTAAATATTCACCAAAAATTAAATTCTGAACCGCTCTCCAGCGTTTTTCCCTTTATTTCTTTTGATTTAACCTCTAATAAAGGCATCCTCTATGGCGTCAACAGACATAATTCTAGTTTAGTGATTTTTGATCGTTTTTCGCTGGAAAATTATAACTCGGTAACTTTTGCCAAGGCGGGCGCGGGAAAATCTTACGCCACAAAATTAGAAATCCTAAGGTCTCTAATGTTTGACGTTGATGTTATGGTGATAGATCCGGAACGAGAATATGAATTCTTGGCTGAAGCCGTTGGTGGACGATATTTTAATATTTCAATTTCTTCAGACCATCATATGAACCCTTTTGACTTGCCAATACCGCGCGAGGATGAAACAGCTGAAGATGTTTTGCGATCAAATATTATCAGTTTAGTTGGACTTTTTCGATTAATGCTGGGCGGGCTAACACCTGAAGAAGATTCTATGGTTGATCGAGCTATTTCGGAAACTTATGCCATAAAAGACATCACTCCGGAATCAGATTTTTCAAATATTGAACCCCCGCTTCTTTCGGATTTTGAAATGGTGCTGGGGGGGATGGAAGGAAGCGATTCGGTCGTCGCGCGATTGGCAAAATACACACGAGGTTCTTGGGCAACATTTTTAAACAGACCTTCTAATGTGGATATTGATAAAAAATTTGTTGTATTTTCTATCCGTGATATGGAAGACGAGCTGAAGCCAATAGCAATGTATATTATTATGCATTACATCTGGAACGCAATACGGAAAAATTTAAAAAAACGCCTGCTTGTCGTAGATGAAGCGTGGTGGATGATGAAATCTGAAGACACAGCGTCTTTCTTATATTCCATCGCCAAACGAGGTAGAAAATACTATTTAGGACTTTCCACTATCACTCAAGATGCGGCTGATTTTTTGAATTCTCCCTACGGTGTGCCCATAATTACAAATTCTTCTATTCAGCTTCTTTTAAAACAATCACCCACCACGATTGATGTTCTACAGAAAACTTTTAATCTGACCGACGAGGAAAAATATTTGCTTTTGGAATCCAGTGTGGGGGAAGGTATATTTTTTGCAGGATTAAAACATGTCGCTATAAAAGTCATTGCTTCTTATACAGAAGACCAGATTATCACTTCCGATCCTTCACAAATATTATCAAATAGAAAAGCCAAACAAGAACATGAAGAGGCGGAAATCGCACAAAAACAATGATACAATTATATATGTTATGAAATTTAGATTTTTATTATTATATTTGATCACCTCACTTGCAATTTTTGTGGGAATTCCCACATTAAGAATAAATGCCCAATTATCTAATGGCATATTGATTAACGTAACACCTGAAAATCCAGCTCCGTTTGAAGATATAAGTATTACTCTAAATAGTTACATTGAAAATCTTGATAATGTATCAATATCATGGCTTGTTAACGGTAAAAATGTTTTATCTGGAATTGGTAAAAAAACTCTTTCGCTGAAAGCTCCGGCTCTGGGCCTGGAAACCACAGTCCTGGCTAGAATAGCACTCCCAGCAGGTCAGGTAGAAACAAAAATAACAATAAGGCCAAATCTTATGATATTGCTTTGGCAAGCGAATGATTCTTATGTCCCGCCATTTTATAAAGGGAAAGCAATGCCTTCACCTGACAGTGAAATAAAGATAGTGGCTATGCCTGAAATAAAAAGCGGGTCAGGATTAATTAATCCTTCAAAGATGACCTATAATTGGAAAAAAGATTATACTAATGACCAAGGGAGTTCGGGTTATGGCAAGAATTCTTTTATTTATACGAGCGATTATTTAGAGAATTCAAACTATATTGAAGTAATAGCTTCAACTTTGGATCAAAAATATTCCACACAATCAAATATAATCATAGGAACAACTCAACCGAAAATATTATTTTATAAAAATAATATTAACCTTGGAACATTATGGGGGAATGCACTTACTGATTCACATAAAATACAAGGTAATGAAATAATCCTAGCGGCGCCCTATTTCTTTTCGCCAAAAGATGAAAGAAATCCAAGATTAATCTGGAATTGGTTTATTAACGACAACCAAGTGGCTATTCAAGGTTTTAAAAAGAATTTAATGCCTTTACAAGTAGAAAATGGCGTTTCTGGAACCTCTAAAATAAGACTTGAGGTTGAAAATAAAGATAAGATTTTTGAAACAGCCAGCAGGGAAATAAATATAGAATTTTGAGATTAATCCCGTTAGAAGTAACTTCTAATAAGAGAAATATAATGACAAAAAACTATAAACAAAATAAAATAACTTCTAACGGGATGAGAAAATATACATCATACATTTTAATACTGATTGTACTGGTTGGACTTTTCAGCCCGGCAGTTAATGTAAATATAGTGCAAGCAGTAGAATGCACATCGTATCCAGATGGTGTATTCACCCCAGCTGGCTGTACAGAACCACTTGGAATCTGTTATGACCCGTATAATCGGCCTACTGATCTTACCCACCGCCAATGTTTAATTAATACTGGAGGGTTTCAGTGGAAAAACCCCGGTGAAGCACCACCAGGAGTACCAATTAATGTTCCAGTAGCGCCACTTACATCCCCGCTAACTCCCATAATTGTCCCCACGGATTTAAATTATCATCTTTTAGCTCCGCTACCCTGCACGGATACGGGTCCTAACTGCAAAGATGGAAAACTTATGACTTTCAACCCAACAGTAGAAAAACCTCTGGGTGCATATTTAAATTTAATGATAAAACTAGTCATCGGCCTTTCTGCGGTAATGGCTGTGGTGATGATTGTGATAGGCGGGATAGAATATATGACAAGTGAACTTCCTGGGAATAAAGAGTCGGGCAGGGAAAGAATTAGGAACGCGATACTGGGACTTCTAATCGCCCTGGGCGCTTATGCGCTTTTGAATACAATAAATCCAGAACTACTTAATTCTGATGTAAAAATAGATCAAGCGACTATTGTAGTAACTTTAGACCAGGCAAATTTTGCAAAAACAGAAAAAACTGCAACTTCTGTCGGAACAAAATATACGCTAAGCGGAACTACTAGTTTTGGTGTTTCTGATTTTATTAAAAACAATGGAACATCATTAAATAATATTACTGTAGATACTGTTGCTAAAAAGGCTAGTTTTTGTGCAGGTATAAATTGTGTTTCTGTTCCAATAAATATAGGTCTGAGTGGTGTAGCTAGTGCGGGACAGGCTCAATCTGGTGATTCTAAAACTCCAATAGGAACTACTACAATAGGCGGAGACATAAGAATAGGAAGTAATGGAAATGCTGTTATTTCTGGAAATGGTTATAATTTAGGCGCTGCTTTTGTTAATATAGGAGTGAAAGACTCAGCTGGAAATGATAGGGGAATTGGCTTCCATGGGTCTTACAATGATAACTTAGGAACAACAAACGGATGTATTAGAATGAGTAATGAGGATTTGATTGCTCTGGCTCCATATATGAAACCGGGAGTAAAAGTAACTATAAAATAATTTCATGTCAAAAAGAAATTTTATACTTTTAATAATAATTTTGATTCTTGCGGTAACTGTGGTTTTTGGGTTTTTATATTTCCGCCCGCAAACAACGCCATCAGGAGATAGCGACCAAGGTATAAATTTTATTTCAAGATTTAATCCATTTAGCAATAACAAAACAATAATACCAAAAACAGAATCTCCGGTAGTGGATATTTCGGGAACTCTCCCTCCTCCCGCAGAAGAAATACCAATAGTAAAATTAAAAAGGATTTCCGGCATGCCCGTAGCCGGTTTTGGATTATTTATGAAGGAAAGACTAAAAGATATAAACCCCACCCCAACCCTCCCTTTATCAGGGGAGGGAGATAATTTGGTTCCCCCCGCCAAGGGGGGTTCGGGAGGTTTAAAACCAACTCCGCCACCAACTGAATTTATAACTGCGGTAAGATATGTAGAAAGAGCTACGGGAAATATTTATCAAACCTTCTTGGATAAAATAGAAGAAAGGAAATTTTCTACAACCGTAATACCCAAGGTGCATGAAGCGTATTTTGGTAATAAAGGTAAATCTGTGATTATGCGCTATTTGAAAATAGACGACAGAACCATAGAAACTTTTGTGGGCACTCTCCCAAAAGAACTTCTGGGTGGAGACACAACTCTGAATAATGAAATAAAAGGATCATTTTTGCCGGATAATATCACAGATGCCAGTGTGTCGCCTGATGCTACAAAAATATTTTACTTATTTAATGTCGGAGATAATATGGTAGGCACAATTTTTAACTTATTAGATAATAAGAAAATTCAGATTTTTGATTCTCT
>MFTF01000020.1 GCA_001786745.1 Candidatus Nomurabacteria bacterium RIFCSPHIGHO2_01_FULL_36_23
TACTTTTGCTCCTCCACATTCTTTTGCCATTTCTGCCACCGAACAAGACAATCCTCCGGCGCCATTATCCGTAATGCTGTTGTATAAATTCATGTCGCGCGCCTCTTTAACTAGCGCATCGCTTAATTTTTTTTGTGTGATAGGGTCGCCAATTTGTACAGCCGTTGCGGGAGAATTAAAATCCATCGCCACAGAGGAGAATGTCGCTCCGTGAATTCCATCCAAACCCACCTTTCCGCCAACCATGACAATATAATCCCCAGTTTTTGCTTTTTTGATGTGAGATAACTTGCCTTTTATGCTTCTTGGAATTAAGCCAACTGTTCCGACAAAAACTAACGGTTTTCCTCTGTAACGATCGTCAAATTTTATAAATCCGGAAATTGTTGGAATGCCAGAGCAATTTCCACCCACATTTACGCCTTTGATAACTCCGTCCATAATTCTTTTTGCCGACAGCATTGGCTGAGTCAGATTTTTATCTTTAAAAAATTTTCTTTTATCATTCGGTTCACTGAAACAAAAACCATAAGTATTTGCCACCGGCTTGGCGCCCAGTCCAAAGCCAATTGTATCTCTATTTACTCCTACAATACCCGTTACGGCTCCACCAAAGGGATCCAGCGCAGAGGGGCTATTGTGTGTTTCAACTTTATGGGTTATTAAATAATCTTTATCAAAAATTATTCCGCCGGAATTATCGGAAAAAACAGAAACACAAAAATCCCTGTTACCTTTTTGTTTTCGTATTAAATTTGTTGCGCCTTTAATGTAAGTTTTATATAAACCATCTTTAATATTATCTATCGGATTTGCAAAAATAGTGTGTTTGCAATGTTCCGACCATGTTTGCGCCAGAGATTCCAATTCAATATCGTTCGGATTTCTTTTTAATTTTTTAAAATAATCTCTAATAACTAGCATACTAGATAAATCTAGCGCCAATGGGCCTCTACGCCTGCCCGAATCGCTACGCGAATCGTTGCGGGCGGGTGTTTCATTTTTTTCCTGTATCCCCTCTTTACCAATTTTAGTTAATTCTTCATCAGGAACTTTAAGCGATACATTTATTACTGGTGTTCTTTTTTCTAAAATTACTTTCGGAATTTTTAATGGCAGATTTATTTTTCCAGCTTCTAAGCGAGATACGTTAGTTCTTTCTATTAGAGGATTATATAAAGTGAGAGCCAATTTTTGGATATCTTCTAGTGATCCAGAACTAAAAAAAATTTTAGAGGTATATATCGCTAAACTTGAATTATTTTTAAGGTGTAATAAGTCAGTCGCAATTTCTTTAACTGTGTGTCCGACATTATCGGTGACCCCCGGAAGATATCCTATTTCAATGGCGTAAGAAAAATTTTCCATCTTTGGGGATTGATTGATATAGTATTGTTCAAGAATTGGGTTGGTAAGCGCTTGCGCAAGTAAAACGAGCTCTTTTTTTGATAGTTTAGAATCAATAATATATGAATCTACTTGCGCGCCTCTCTTTTTCAGCCCGCCTGCAACGTTTTGCGTAGCATTACGGGCAGGCATCACATATATCCTTGAAATCATATGGGTATATTATAATATAAAGAAATTAAAAAACAAACCATTTACCAATACCGTTCCACTACATGATGTTCTTCCGGACCGGTTCCGACGTAAATAATTTTAGCGCCGAGGATTTTTTCTAAAAATTTTATATAATCAAGAGCTTCTTTCGGTAGTTTTTTACCATAGTCTGATAATTTCCCTTTCCAAACAGGAAAAGATTTATACACGCATTTTATTTTTTTACGCGAAAGATCAAATGGAGTCTTTTGCGTTTTTTGAGTGTTAATTATGTAATCAGTGCAGACTTTTATTTTTTCAAAACTATTTAATATATCTAATTTAGTGAGCACTAATTCCGTTGCATTGTTTATTTTTATCGCATATTTTACAAGCGGAATATCCAGCCAACCGGTACGACGAAGGCGTCCTGTAACTGCCCCTATTTCATTTCCACGTCTGCGCAGTGCCACACCCTGTTCAAATTCATCTTGGCTGTTTGGATTAGGATTTTGGAATTTTTCTTTTTCATAAGCAAACTTATTATCTCGGCACCAAACCGCCGATTTTTTCCCTCCAAGTTCTGTCGGGAAAGGACCTTCGCCGACTTTTGTCGTGTATGCTTTTAAGACGCCGATACTAGCCCCGATAGAAACTGGCGAAATACCCAGGCCAGTACCCACTCCGCTGGCAATAGTATGTGAAGATGTGACAAAAGGATAATTTCCAAAACGAACATCCAAGAGTGTTCCCTGCGCGCCTTCGGCTATGACTTTATTGCCACTGGAGAGCGTTTTCTCCACTAGGTCTGCCGAATTAAGAATTGTCAGCGAACTTAAAAATTTAATGCCTTGCCAAAAATTTTTCTCACTTTCTTTTAATTCTTCTTTTAATTTTTTATTAGAAATATCATATCCAAAAACATTGCTTAAAAAATTTTTATGTTCCAGTGAAAGCGCATTATATTTCTTTTTAAAATCGTTATGAAAAATATCTCCGACTCGCAAAGCCCGGCGCATTATGAGATCAGTGTAAGATGGTGAAATTCCTCTACCGGTAGAGCCTATTTTTTTCTTGCCTTTGCTTTTTTCTAAAATAGAATCAAGCAAAATATGTGTGGGTAAAGTCAATACAGCATGCGGAGAAACAGACATTCTGTTTAAAAATTGAATATTTAAGGGTATTGTTTGAGTTTCTTGTAAAAGCGCCGCCCCATTGATAACCATGCCGGCGCCTAAATGAATTTGCGCCTTGCCAAAAACACCTGATGGAATTAATTTGAAAACATAACACTTACTTTTATGCCAAATGGTATGTCCAGCGTTATTTCCACCCTGAAAACGCACAATTAAATCTGAGGTTTTTAAATGGGAAGCAATGCGAGCCACGCTTTTTCCTTTCCCTTCGTCGCCCCATTGAAGCCCGATGACGGGTGTAATTTTGTATTTATTTTTTATATTCATTTTAAATTGCTAATACCTAGAGCCCAAGGCCTGTATTTTGTCTTTTCTTATAATTGGGCGCAGGGGCAACCATAAAGACATCATGAATATGACTTTCATTCAGCCCAGCCGATGATATTGTGTAATAAGATGCATTACGCAGGCCTGTAATGTTTTTGGCTCCCAAATAACCCATGCCAGCGCGCAGTCCGCCCACAAATTGATGAATAACTTCAGAAAGCGCGCCCTTATAAGCTACATGTCCAGAAACCCCTTCAGGTACCAATTTAGTGTTATCATTTTCGTCTTCTTGAAAATAACGATCCTTTGATCCTCTTTGCATCGCGCCAAGAGAACCCATTCCGCGATATTTTTTGAATTTCTGATTATTTATAACAATGGTATCTCCAGGAGATTCATCAGTACCGGCAAAAGCGCTTCCTGCCATAACAACATCGGCTCCAAAAACAAGCGCCTTAACCATGTCTCCGCTATGCTTAATACCACCATCAGCGATAACCGGTATTTTCAATCTTTTACACACGCTATAAACAGATGAGATTGCGGAAAGTTGTGGCACACCAACACCGGAAACAACTCGTGTTGTGCAAATTGATCCAGGTCCAATACCAACTTTTATTACATTCGCTCCAGCTTTAATTAACGCGAGGGCCGCTTTTTCTGTTGCGACATTCCCCGCAATAATATCAAGCTTCGGATATGCTTTATGTATTTTTTTCACGGTCTCAATAACGCCTTTTGAATGTCCATGAGCGGTGTCAACGCAAACGACATCAACATTCTTTTTTACTAAGGCCCCAACTTGAGAAAGAACATCCCTACCCGTTCCCACTGCCGCTCCAACACAAAGTCGGCCTTCTTTATCTTTCGTTGCGTTCGGATACTCTTTGCTTTTTGCGATATCTCTGTAGGTGATGAGCCCAACTAATTTGTTGTTTTTGTCAACAAGCGGGAGTTTTTCAATAGCGTGTTTATTAAATAAATTATTCGCTTCTTCTATGCTGGTGTCCGGTTTGCCGGTTATTAATTCAGTTGTCATTATTTTTTCTATCGGGATAGATTCATCTTTTTGAAAACGCAAGTCGCGATTGGTCACAATGCCCGCTAAAAAGCCTTTTTTATCTAAAACCGGAAAACCGCCGATGTTATATTTTTTTTGTAAAGCAAACGCATCGCTGACTGTTGCGCCAACAGAAAGCGTAATCGGGTCGGCAATCCGGCCCGATTCATAACGCTTCACGCGCTCTACTTCCTTCGCTTGGTCATGAATTGATAAATTTTTATGAATAATACCGATACCGCCTTGTTGAGCCATGGCGATGGCCATAGTTCCTTCGGTAACTGTATCCATCGCTGCGGACATCAGCGGAATATTTAAAGAGATATTTTTTGTTAAAATAGTTTTAGTTGCCACATTTTTAGGCAGAACTTCGCTATAATTCGGCGTCAATAGCACATCGTCAAAAGTAAGCCCCTGCCCCAACGATTTTGGGGCATTGTTATTTTTTGATTTTTTAACTGCCATATTATTACCTACTATACTTTGAAAAACATTTTGAGTCAATAAAATTTATTTTTACTGCACTATTACTTTTGTTTTAGAAGTAAATAAACTCTCAAGTTCTGCCAATCTGAGAGCACGGAGCGATTGTTTATCTTTATCCCCTATAATGGTTTTATATGCAAGTAATTTTGGATAAGATTGTCCTTTCTCATCTTCTACTCGCGCCAACTTAATATCTTTGATGGATTCCAGATTTTCATATGGTTCTTGGTCTTTTGGAAATAGACGTTTAATACTATCTTTATCCACATTAAATTTACCATGAAATCCGTACATGGCTTGCCATCGTTGCTGTTGCGCTTGCATATCCCTGATTTTAGGAAGCAGGAATTCATCTTTTGTTTTATTGTACTTTACATTCAAGGCTTGCAAACTTTCATAATTGGAGTTATGAAATATCCACTTAACTTCGGAATTTTTAATGTTAGCTTCTGTCTGCAATATGTGCCAGAGAACTAAAGTAAGGGGCGCAGCTCCACCTCGGTTTTTCGGGTCCATGCAAATCAAACCGTTTGCTTCTATGCTATTTGATTTTTTATCAAAATTAGTTGGCTGAAAACAGTCACCCACAATCTCCCCAAATTGATTTTTAATCAACAGAACAAAATCTCGACGAGAACCAAAATTGGTTTCAGCATAATCAATGAATAGAATTGAAACCGTGAAGGGATTTTCTTCTCCAATATGATATTCAGGCCCGAAATGAATGGTATTTCGTTTTATTGTATGTATTTCTTTAAGTCCCTGAAGTAACGTTTGCCAATGTGCCGGGTAATCATCGCGCGTATCTACTAAACGTTTGAAAAAGCGATTTATATACTCAGTAAAAATACTCCCCTCCTTGGATTCAATATCAGGAATTTGTGTAAAAAGTTTAGTTTCTAGTGTGCTCATAGATAAACTATAACAAAGATTTATTAAAAATTCATTGATCAATTTAATTCTCGTCGTTGCTGAGGGGGAAGGAATCGGACCTTCATACCAGGATTCAAAGTCCTGTGTCCTACCGTTAGACGACCCCTCAATGTTTATTTAACTTTAACATCATTATCTTTACTTATTATTCTCACCAACGCAAGCTCAAGGGGTAGTTCCATAATAAACGCATTATCTATATTTTGATACTCTTCTAAAAGAATTGCGAGCGCTGGGGATCGGAGCATTCCGTCTTTATCATTTATTACTAATTCTTTTAAAAATTTTAAATCAGTTTCCCTTAAATCTCCCACCATCTTATCTTTTATTTTGGGCGCATAGCGTAAAATTATCGCCATTCGGAATTTTTGAATAATGAGTTTGAAATACAATTTAATATCCAGATTTTCTTCGGACGCCTTGCGCACCGTCATTATTCCCTGCTCTAAATTTTTTTTGGCGATGGCATAAATAAAATCATTTACCAGGGTCGTTTTCGGCGCGCCGGTTATTTTTTCCACATCTTCCCTTGCGATTTTCACAATTTTTTTACCCTTATTGTCTTTACTGTAAAAATTTAGAACTTTCTGAAGTTCGCCCAAGGCGTCGCGAAATGATCCATCACCCAAAATAACTAAAAGTTCTGCCGAGCCACTGTCTAATTCAAAGCCTTCTTTCTTTGTGATATCGAGTAACATATTTTTACATATCGTGTCTGATGCCTTTTTAAAAGTGAAAACTTGGCAACGAGAAATAATAGTCTCTGGCACCTTATGAAATTCAGTCGTCGCTAAAATAAAAATAACATGTTTGGGCGGTTCTTCTAATGTTTTTAATAGCGCGCCCCAAGCATCCTTGGAGAGCATGTGAGCTTCGTCGATTATATAAACTTTATATTTTGAATCAAAAGGTAGAACTCGTGTACCGTCACGCAACTCTTTAATATCCTCAATACCTCTATTGGAGGCGGCATCTATCTCATAGAGATCATTGAGAGATACGCCAATATTTGAGGCAAAAATTCTAGCTAAGGATGTTTTGCCTGTGCCATGTGAACCCACAAAAAGATACGCATGCGAGACTTTGTTCGTCTCTACCGAATTTTCCAAAACCTTTACAATATGGTCTTGTCCCAAAACTTCTTTCCAATTTTTAGGTCTATATTTACGATAAAGTGCTAAATCATGCATATTATTATTTTACCCTATTTTATTTAAAAAATCATTAATGATACTTTCTATTTGTTCTGCATTTTTGACTTCCATAAGTTTCATCCTCAGTTCTTTTGCCCCCTTGAAACCGTTCACATATGCTTTAAAATGTTTTTTCATAATAGCAAAATTTTTGTGTTTACCCAGCATTTTTTCAAAAAGCTTTGTATATTCGCACATAACACGAAGTTTCTCTTGTATAAACCCCTCCCGACCTCCCCTTATCAGGGGAGGAAGATTTGGTTCTCTCCCTAATAAGGGGGAGCTAGAGGGGGTTGTATTGTTCGAAGCAAAGAGCCACGGATTTCCGAAAATCGCTTTTCCCAACATCACTCCATCACAACCAGTTTCTTCACATTTCCTCCTGGCGTCGTCAATGTCTGCGACATCACCGTTGCCTATTATTAAAGTTTTTACCTTCATTTCATCACGAATTTCAATTATTCTTTTCATTAATTCCCAATGCGCAGGAACGTCAGACATTTCTTTACGAGTACGCAAATGAACTGTAAGCGTCGTTAAATCTTCTTGTAAAAGTTCCGGAATCCATGTTTCAATTTCATTTTTACTATAACCAATACGAGTTTTCACAGAAATGGGCAATCCACCCCCGCCTTTTTTAGTGGCCTGAATTATTTCTCGCGCGAGTTTTGGGTTTTTTATCATCGCCGCGCCAGCGCACTGTTTTTCTATTATTTTATCTGGACAACCCATATTTATATCAATACCGTCAAAACCCAGTTTTCTACAAAGAATTGACGCCTTTTTTATATTTTCAGGATTTGCTCCGAATATTTGCGCTACTATCGGTCGTTCATTTTCGGAATATTTTAAATTAATCAATAATTTATCTTTGCCCGTTGAACAAAGACCATCTGCTGAGACAAATTCAGTCCAAAAAATATCAGGTTTGCCATATTTTGTGATGATTTGTCTGAAGGCGCAGTCGGTGACATCTGCCATAGGCGCTAGACAAAAAATAGGTTTGCGAAGTTTTTCCCAAAATCCTAACTTATTTGTTTCTTTATTCATTGAAATTTGTAGTAGACTTTATTTCCAAATCGTAAATCAATATACAATAAAGAAGAATATTTATTTTTGAAATCTGACTTTAATGGTTCTGTCGTGAGCGCTGTTTGTAAATTCTCTGCTACTTTTTGAAAATTAGAATCTATTTTAAAAATTATCTCTGGCCCAGTGGGCAATAATGATTTATTAGAAAGATATATTTTAATATTTTCATTATCTATTACATATAAGGCTACGGGTTTTAGTTTCATAGTTTCCAGAGTTTCTTTTAATGAAATTAATTTTTCAAAATTTACTTGGGAAAAATAAGAGCCAAGTGTGGTCTGGGTGGGTAAATTTTCCTCGGTCGTGACTGTATGGATGAGACCGTAAAATTTAAAATAAACCTCTCCGGAAAAATATGGGGCTTCATCGAAAATATAGCCACTTTCATCTAAAAAATAACATTTTTGATTATCGTTATCTGTTTGTGTTTGTGGTAAATTTGTTCTGCACCATGTATATTTTGCGACTCGCTCAGTCAAAGACACTTCCAAAATTTTATTATTTTTAATTGAAAAACTTATATCTTTAAGTCTTTTAAATTTATCTTGCAGTTTATTTTTTATACTATTTTGGGGGTAAAAAAATATATTTGTTTTTGGAATCCCCAAAAAATAATTTTCAATGATTTCTTTTTTCACGCTTTCTTTTATTATTTGAGTGTCTGTTATGTTATTACCCACGATTTCTATTTCACTAATATTTAACTTATCAATACGAGAAATATAAACTAAACCAACGAGAACCATTAACAATCCAAATCCTAAAAGTAGAATTTTATTTAGAAAAATTCTACGCTTTTCCCTTTTTAATTCTAAAAGACGCGGAGAATTTAAAATATCTCTCTTCATGGAATTATTTTATAGAATTTTTTCCTCCCATATATTTTTGCAAAACTTCCGGAATTAAAACACTTCCGTCAGCCTGTTGAAAGTTTTCAACCAAAGAAACGAGAATTCTGGGTGTAGCAATAGCTGTAGCATTTAGAGAATGCGCATATTGCATCTTTCCATTTTCATCTTTATAGCGAATGCCCAGTCGTCTTGTTTGAAAATCATGATAATATGAAGTTGAACTTATTTCACGATATTTATTTTCTTTGGGAATCCATAATTCGATATCATATTTTTTAACCTGCCCTAATCCCAAATCTCCCCCGCAGTTGATGACTGTATGATATGAGATTCCAAGCGACTCAATAAATTCTTCAGTGTTGCGATTTAATTCTTCGAGAAACTTGACTGAGGTTTCATGGCTAGCTTCACACAATATTACCTGTTCCAATTTGTAAAATTCATGTACACGTATAAGACCTTTGACATCCTTGCCATGACTTCCGGCTTCACGTCTATAGCACGGAGAAAATCCTAAATATTTTAATGGCAAGATATTTTTTTCAAGTATCTCACCCATATGCATACCCATCAGTGGAACTTCTGCTGTACCCGCAAGATAGTCGTTATCCTGTGTTTTATATAAATCTTCCTCACCTTGAGGCAAAAATCCAGTTCCTAAAAAATTTTCTTTACGATCTAAAATTGGTGGAATAATTGGTGAAAAGCCCTTAGAGGAAAAAAAGTCCATTGTATAATTCCAAACGGCAAAGGATAATCGCACGCCATCATTGGTTAAAAAATATCCTCGAAAGCCATGAACTTTTGTACCCCTTTCAAAATCCACCATTTTGAGTTTATTCATGATTTCAATATGGTCTTTAGGTTCAAAATCAAACACAGGTTTATCTCCCCATCCTTTAACTTCAAGATTTTCTTCATCACTTTTTCCATCTGGCACAGAAATGTCCGGCACATTCGGCACCCGTAGCATAAGTTGTTGCCATTCTTCTATTATTATTTTTAATTTTTCTTCTTTTGTTTTGATTTCATTTTTCACCGCGCGCATTTCTTCAATCAGTTGAATCTTCAATGTTTCATCTTGATCGCGAGCAATGTCATTTGATACTCTGTTCACTTCCCCCCGAAGCTCCTCCACTTCTTTTAGTTGTTTTAGACGCTCATCGTCAAGGGCGATAAGCTGTTCAATATTTATATCCACATGTTTTTTTTTAGCGCCTGCCTGCACTATGTCTTTATTTTCACGAATGAATTTTATATCTAACATCTGTTTATTATACACAAAAGTTGTTATAATCACAAAGTGGAAATAAAAAAATTACCAAAAGTAAAGTTCCCTAAAGCTCTTTTGGAAATTCCGCAACCGCCAGAAGACTTATGGATAATAGGCGACCTGCCCGATGAGGATTTAATACATCTATGTATTGTAGGTTCACGTAAATTTACCTCATATGGGCGTGAGGTCTGCGAAAAAATAATTGCGGGACTTAAAGGCTATCCAATAGTAATAGTTTCAGGGCTTGCTATGGGCATAGATGCCATTGCTCATAAAAAAGCTCTGACCGTAGGATTGAAAACTTTAGTTTTTCCGGGATCGGGACTTTCACCTAGCGCAATGTATCCAAAAACAAATGCAAAGTTAGCAGAGGAAATTTTTAAAAGTGGCGGATGTTTAATATCAGAATTTGAATCTAATTTCAAGGCAACATTGTGGAGTTTTGGCAGACGCAATAGATTGATGGCTGGAATTTCTAAAGCAACGTTAATAATAGAAGCGGAAGAAAAATCTGGCACGCTTATTACCGCGCGACTTACCACGGAATATAATCGCGACCTATTAGTTGTACCCGGATCAATTTTTTCTCCAAATTCAAAAGGCACAAATAGATTATTACACCAAGGCGCCACGCCCGTGACTTGCGCAGAAGATGTTTTAGAAGCATTAGGTTTTGAAAAAGAAAAAGACGAGGAAAAGCAAGCAAAACTTTTTTTGGATTTATCTCCTGAAGAAAAAATCGTTGTCAATCTGCTCAGAGAACCCATGCAAAGAGATTATCTAATTCGTGCCATGAAACTGCCAATTCCGACAGCCAATGCTGTGCTTTCAGTAATGGAAATAAAAGAACTGATTAAAGAAGAAATGGGAGAAATTAGATTGATATAATTAATTTATAATTTGCATTAAAAAACTATTTCGTGTAATACTTGGTGAGTTATGAAACTTTTAATTGTTGAATCGCCGTCAAAAGCAAAAACTATTGAAAAATATTTAGAAAGTGCTTCTGCTAATCCGGCGGATAGATTTACCGTGCGCGCGTCTGTGGGACACATTCGCGATTTGCCAAAGTCAAACAAACAAGCCATAGACATAGAAGCGGGTTTTGTGCCCCATTATGAAATTTCCAAAGGCAAAGAAAAAATTGTGCGCGAATTGCAAGAATTAGCGGAACGAGCAAATGAAATAGTTTTAGCGACAGACCCTGATCGTGAAGGAGAAGCTATTGCTTGGCACATAGAAACACTTTTAAAACAGGACAAAAAAGTAAAGGCTCCAATAGAAAGGGTAACCTTTCATGAGATTACAAAAGAAGCGGTGGAAGAAGCGTTAAAACATCCGCATAAAATTGATACGGCATTGCGTAAAGCTCAGGAGGCGCGCCGAGTCTTGGATCGATTGGTCGGCTACGATCTTTCGGGGCTTATATGGAAAAAAGTGCGTTACGGTCTTTCTGCTGGGCGGGTGCAATCCCCCGCGCTTCGCATAATAATGGAACGAGAACGAGAAATTCGGGCGTTTGTTCCAGAAAAATTTTGGAGAATTTTTGGATTTTTTGAAACAGAAAAAAAAGAAAAATTAACCCTAGAATGTTCTGAAGAACTTCGTGACGAAAAATTGGTTAATAAAATTTTAGATGTCGGAAAAAAAAGTATTTGGATAGTAAAAGATGTAAAAGAATCAGAACAAAAGCGTGTTCCCCGAGCGCCCTTTACCACTTCTACCCTGCAACAGACAGCGAGTTCACGTTTGGGTTATTCTCCTTCTCGTACTATGCAAATAGCGCAAAAACTTTATGAAGCCGGATATATTACCTATATGCGTACGGACAGTACAAATCTAGGGATAGTTGCTCAAGGTCAAATTTTATCTTTTATTAAAAAAGAATATGGAAATAATTATGCTGAGGCTAGAATTTATAAAAAAACATCCAAGAATGCCCAAGAGGCGCATGAAGCCATTCGTCCAACACATATAGCATCGCCCGTAGGTCTACTGCCGAGGGATAAATTGCATACGGGTAATAACGAGCAAGATAAATTGTACCGGCTGATTTGGGAACGCGCTGTGTCTTCACAAATGACTGATGCGAAATTATTAAAAACAAAAATTACAGCAAATATTTCTGTTTCTTCCTTCCCTGCTAAGGGGAGGACCGAGGAGGGGTCTATTCCCGACTTTTCTGCTATCGGTTCCCGTCTGCTTTTTCCAGGATGGCTTGCCGTTGATACCGGCGCTCGGGGTGAAGATGTTGAATTGCCTCTTTGTAAAATAGAGGAAAAATTAAAACTGCTTAATTTAGAGAGTGAAGAAAAATTTACCGAACCGCCCGGCAGATATAGCGAAGCAGGACTTATTAAGGAACTTGAACAAAGAGATATTGGCAGGCCTTCAACTTATGCGTCTATTATGAAGACCATCGAAGAAAGAGAATATGTGAAAAAAGAGGGCAAAACACTATTCCCTACTGACGTTGGCGAAGTTGTGTCAGATTTTTTAGAGAAGCATTTTACTAATTATATTTCAGATACCTTTACCGCCGAAATGGAAGATGAATTAGATGAAATCTCTCGTGGCGAGCGCGAGTATGAAAAAACTCTTAAGGATTTTTATGGACCATTTTCAAAAGATGTAAAAGCGAAAAATAAATTGGAAAAAGCGACAAATTTAGGCGAGGCGCCGGAGAATATAAAATGTCCTAAATGCGGAAGTAAAATGATTATAAAACTTTCCCGTGGGGGGAAGTTTTATTCTTGTTCTAAATATCCAGATTGCGATGGAGCTCTAATGTTAGACGGTACAGAATTAAAGGGTCCTGAAGAAACCGGTGAAATGTGTCCGGAATGTGGCTTGCCCGTCGAAGCTTCGGCGAAGGCGGGAGGAAAAAAGAAAAAAAATTATGGCGGAAAACTTGTGGTGAAAGAAAGACGCGATGGTACCGGCACTTTTATTTCTTGCTCTCGTTATCCAAAATGCAAGTTTATTAAGCGCAACGAAACCGAAGAAGCAAAGAAAAGAACGGGGGTTATTTGTCCAGAATGCTTGAAAAAAGGCCTAAGCCAATTCAATGGATTGGCCGGCCGAACTTCTAAAGAAGTTTTAGGCGATATTTCAGAACGACGCGGAAGATTTGGAATTTTTTATTCTTGTTCAAATTATCCTGACTGTAAATTTGCAATCAAAGCCAAACCAACCGGCAGTATCTGCAAAATGTGCGGAAGCTTGATGATGGAAGGCACAAAAACTATTCCTGAACGTTGTTCTAATAAACCGTGTCCCAATTTCCGACCGGATAAAATAAAGAAAATAGAAGATTAAAATAAATAGGATATAATAATCTTATGGCAAATGTTAAGGAAATAATAAATTTGATAGTGGGGGGGGTAAATAAAAAAGAAGAAGAACTTATAAATAAAGCTTATGAGTTTGCAAAAAAAACGCATGAGGACCAAAAAAGACTTAGCGGAGAACCGTATTTTATTCATCCTTTTGAGACCGCAAAAATTTTAGCTAAATTTGGAATGGACACTCAAACTATTGCTGCCGGACTTCTGCACGACACGTTGGAAGACACAAAAATAACAGAAGAAGAAATAAAAAAAGAGTTTGCTGATGATATTTTATTTCTAATAAAAGGAGTGACAAAATTGGGAACTTTAAAATATCGCGGACACGAAAGACATGTGGAGAGTTTGCGCAAATTTTTTGTCGCAATGGCAAACGATTTGCGGGTGGTTATTATAAAATTTGCCGACCGACTTCATAATTTAAGGACACTGCAATTTGTACTTGAAGAAAAAAGACGCAGAATCGCGGTGGAATCAATTGAAGTTTATGCGCCACTCGCCAACCGCCTTGGCATGGGGAAATTAAAAGGCGACATGGAAGATGCCGCTTTTCCTTATGCTTACCCTGAAGAATATAAGCAAATAGAAGAAATAATCAAAGGAAAAAAAACATATTATGAAAAATATTTAACCGAAGTCAGTGAAGAATTAAAAAAGGAGTTACAAAAAAATAAAATAAAATTTATTGAAATTAATTATCGGATAAAGCATAAATATAGTTTATATAAAAAACTTCTAAGATATGATATGGATATAGAGAAAATTTATGATATCGTAGCGCTTCGGATTGTTGTTGATACCATAGAAGATTGTTATAGAGTTTTAGGAATAATTCATTCTATTTGGAATCCATTACCCGGTAGAATTAAAGACTACATTGCTGTTCCAAAACCAAACGGTTATCGATCTATTCATACAACCATTTTTACCGGATTGGGCGGAGTTGCGGAAATTCAAATAAGAACAAAGGAGATGCACGCCGAGGCGGCTTATGGTATCGCTGCGCATTTCGCTTATAAAGAACAAGGCGGTAAAAAAATTCAAGATGATAAAAATAAATTTAAGTGGATTGAAGAACTAAAAGAATTAAAGTATTTTCCTGATGATCCCAAAAAATTTATTGACCATCTTAAAATGGATTTTTTTAAAGACCGCATTTTTATTTTCACCCCAAAGGGAGATGTTATAGATATGCCGGAAGATTCAACTCCGCTTGATTTTGCTTATTCTATACATTCCGATATTGGCAATCACACATTCGGAGCAAAGATAAATAATAAAATGTCTCAACTTTTCACTAAACTTAAAAATGGAGACATTGTAGAAATAGTGACCAAAAAAGATTCCAGGCCATCCAGTAAATGGTTAGAATATGTAAAAACGACCATCGCAAAAAAACATATCAGATCGTATTTAGAGAAAAATAGTTTGCTTACCAGACTCAAATCCTTTGGCCGTAGCTAGGTCTATACAAGATCTTCGGCCGTTCTTAAACGCTAAAGTTAGAAATATTATACAGCTCAGTCTCGTCGTCTGTTTTTTTGTCTTTTATTTTATCGTCTATGGGTATTTCTTCAGGACTATTTTCAGCCTGCGCGGGCAAGTTTGCAATATAATTTTCAAGCATTCCCGCTTGCGCAGGCGGGTCAGTCGGCTTTCTTTCAAATTTCCCCTTATGGATCAAATCCAAAATACCCCGCAGATCTTCGGTAGAGAAAAAATCTATTTTTATCTGTCCGCCTAATTCCTTTCTTTCTATATGCACACGAGTTCCTAATTTTTCCTGAAACTCTTCTTCAAGTTCAGTTATTTCTGGATCTGGCATAAATTCTTTTTTTCGAACACGATCATAAGCGATACGTCGCGCTAGTCTTTCTGCTTCACGCACAGTTATTTTTTTATAAACAATTTCTTTAAACAAAACCAGTTGTTCTTCTGGATGATCTGTAAGCATAAGTAGCGGCCGAGTATGTCCATCGGTGATTTTACCTTCAGATAATGCAGTTAAAATTTCGGGAGATAAAGATAAAATACGCAAAGAATTGGTGACATATTCCCTGCTTTTGCCGACTTTTTTTGCCACCTCTTTATGAGTAAATTTAAATTCATTGACCAACCGAAAAAAAGCGCGGGCGCGATCAACCACATTCAAATCTTCGCGCTGTAAATTCTCAATTATTGCAAGTTCCAACTTCATAATAGCCGTATCTCCGATACGAATAATAACAGGTACTTGCGAAACCTCGGCTAATCGAGCTGCTCGAAGTCTGCGCTCTCCAGCGATTAATTCATATTCAGTAACCAATCCGCCCCCTTCTTTTTCTATTTCTACGCGAGAAACTGTCAGTGGTTGAAGAACCCCATACTGTTTAATTGATTGGGCTAAATCTTGCAAACGAACTTCGTCAAAATCCCGCCTTGGCTGAAAAGGATTTGGTTTTATTTTATCGGTGTCAATCCAGAAAATTGAATTTGAATATAAATTAGACATGGATTGATTTTAACACAAAATTTTAGTAAAGTGTAAATGTGGGAAATTTGCCCGGGTGGCGGAATTGGTAGACGCGATAGACTCAAAATCTATTGATGGTAACATCATGAGAGTTCGATTCTCTCCCCGGGCACTTATGAGTAAATTTATTGTTTTTGGAGGAAAACCATTGAAAGGAACTTACTTTGTTTCTGGCGCAAAAAACGCGGGACCAAAACTTCCTATTTTAGCCCTCTTGAGTAAAGAAAAGAGTATTTTTCATAATATACCCAGAATTTCTGATACTTATAGAACTATTGATGCTCTTACATCACTCGGATGTTCGGTTCGTTTTGTTACTAGAAATTCAATAGAAATTGACAGTTCAAAAATTTATTCTTCTGAAATACCTCTTGAAGCGATGACTGCTCGACAGTCCGTGCTCTTTATTGGTGCAACATTGGCTCGAACAGGTAAAGTTATTATTCATCCGATAAGAGGAGATGCTATCGGCAAGAGACCGCTCAACAGACACTTGGAAGGCATAAAAACATTAGGCGGAAAAATAAAACAAAAAAATAATTGTATGGAAATATCTATGCCAACACAACCTAATTCGGTCACATATACTTTTGAAAAGAACACCCATTGTGGAACAGAGAATTTAATTTTAGCTTCAGTATTCAATAATGGAAAAGTAGTCTTAAAAAATTCAGCTCAAGAACCAGAAGTTGATAATTTAATAAAATGTTTAAATGACATGGGTGCTAAAATAAAAAGAATTGAACCACGCGTTATTGAGATTATTGGAGTACCACCATTACTAAAAGGGGCAAATACAGTTTCTATTTATGACAGACTTGAAGCGGCTACAGCTTTAATATTGTCTATTATGACCGGAGGTCACATTGTGGTAAAAAATATTTCTAAAGAACTTTTAGAACCACTTGCTGAAACTTTAAAAAAAATAGGTGTAAGTCTTGTTTTCAAAAATAACACTGTTAAAGTCATTAAGATTAGAACTCCACTAAAACCAGCTCAGATAATGACAGACTGGTATCCAGGATTTATGACGGACTGGCAGCCACTTATTACCCTGTTGCTTGCATACATGGCTAAAGGAAAATCTGTAATTCATGAAAGAATTTTTGAAACAAGGTGGAGATATCTAAATGAACTGCGGAAAATGGGTTTAAAACATGATCTCTTCCATCCAAACGGACATGGAGCAGAATACTACAATTTCAATGATTCAGAGTATAACGCTAAAGAGACTTATGCCACAAATGTATATGGACCAACAAAATTTCAACCAGCAGAATTAGACTCTCACGATGTAAGAGCTGGCATGGATATGCTTTTAGCCAGTTTACTAGCAAATGGAAAAAGCATAATTAACGATCCTTCAAATCATATTGATCGTGGATATGAAAATATCGTTGAAAAATTAAATGCCTTGGGTGCAGATATAAAGAGAATATAAATCTAAATGAAAAAAGTTATTGTAATTCTGGGTCAAACCGCCACCAGGAAAAGCGATCTGGCGGTAAGGATTGCTAAAAAATTTAACGGGGAAATAATTTCCGCTGATTCTAGGCAAGTTTATAGAGGTCTCGATATTGGCACGGGAAAAATTACAAAGAAAGAAATGAGGGGTATTCTCCACCACTTGCTAGATGTAGCAGATCCTAAAAAGCAATTCACCGTAGCTGAATATCAAAAAAAAACAATCTACGCTATAGCGGAGATTGTAAAAAAGGGCAAAACACCAATACTCTGCGGAGGAACAGGATTTTACATTGATGCGATAACTAAAGGCATTACTTTCCCGCGAGTTTCGCCAAATATAAAACTTAGAAAAATCTTAGAGAAACAATCAATCGAAACTTTATTTAATATGCTAAAAAAATTAGATAAAAAAAGAGCAAAAAATATAGATTTCAAAAATAAAGTTAGATTAATTAGGGCAATAGAAATAGCTAAAGCGTTAGGTAAAATCCCTAAAAAAACGGAAGCAAGGCTTCCGTTTAAATTTATAAAAATTGGATTATATCTTCCACCGGATAAGTTAAAAAAGAAAATAGAGAAAAGATTATTAATAAGAAAAAAAATGGGTATGCTGGGTGAAACAAGAAAACTGCACAAACAAGGACTATCTTGGAAAAGAATGAAAGAATTGGGACTAGAGTATGGATTTTTGGCTTTATATCTGCAAAAAAAAATCAACAAACAAAAGATGATAGAAAAATTAAATAATGAAATTTATAAATATGCCAAGCGCCAGATGACGTGGTTTAAAAGAGATAAAGAAATAAAATGGTTTGATTTAAAAGATTATAAAAAAATAATACAATATATAAAAGAAAAATTTTAAGATTTTTTCTTCGGTCGTAGCTTATGGGCGAGACTCTCGCATTATTTCATAAACTATCGGCAGAGCGGAAACGAAAACAATTAATACCACCACATAAGAGAGATAATCTTTAATATGTGGAAATATTTCTCCCAAGAAATACCCCACTAAAGTAATAATTGTTGACCACAAAAAGGAACTAATTAAGCTGTATTTAATAAATAAGCGGTATTGCATGCGCGCGACTCCCGCCACTATTGGGACAAATGTTCGCGCAATTGGGACAAAACGTGAAAATATAACGGTAAATTTCCCATGTTTATTAAAAAACACGTGTGTTTTTTCTATATGTTCTTTCTTCAAAATTTTTCTAAAAAAAACATAGCGATTGAGTTTCTCTAAATGTACACCTATTTCATAACCTATTACTCCGCCCAGAAAGGTAGCGATAAATATTACTGGTATTAATATATAAATTTGTAAACTAAACACCGAGGCAAGAAGCCCCGCCGTGAAAAGCAAGCTGTCTCCGGGTAAAGCAAAAAATATGCCGGATTCCAGAAAAACAATTATGAATATGCCCAAGTACCCATAGGTAGTTATAATATACGGAATGTCAAAAAAGTTGTTCATGGCGGGCGATGAGAGAATCGAACTCCCGACTATTCTTTTGGAGAGAATCATTATGCCACTTAACCAATCGCCCAATAAAAATAATATACAATAATTAAAATTAATGTATATTGCATATTGAAGTATAGCAGAAAAACAAAGAAAATCTATTTCTTAATTTCCTTATGCTTAGTCTGTTTGCGACACCATTTGCAGAATTTTTTAAGCTCGATTTTTTTAATAACGAGTTTCTTGTTTTTGCTGGACCAGTAATTTGTACGTTTGCAGTTAGAACAAGCAAGTTTTATAAGTCTATCTTGTGACATATTTATATATTTTATATATTAGAATAACATTCTTCAAAAAGCAACAATAAAAAATTATTTGACCTAAAAACAAAACACCTTGGGAAGGTGTTTCAAGGGTGTCTCTCGATAAGAACCAATTCACTCCAGCCGGCGGGGAAAAAGGATAAAGGGAAGGAGAGATGGACCCTAAACCTTAATCTCCCCGCCGGGGAAAACACACGTCCTTATTTTACCTGTTCCAAAATAAGAACGCGGGCCTTCAAGACTTCATAGCAGTTAAATTTAGTCTTGAGGTCTATCCCGTTACAGAGCTGGGAGGACTATAACGGAATCCTTTATATCCACTTAAAGCTTATTATATTCCCTTAAATATGTCAACTTTTTATACAATAATTCTTGGCAATAAAGGATTGATGCGATAAAAACGCTTGATAATCGGATTAATTCTAGTAGTAATTTCGTAGTTAATTGTATCTGAATCCTGTGCCATTATGTCAGCTTCGGCATAATGCCCATAATCTCCCCCAATGATTGCAACCTCATCCCCTACTTTTGCTCGTACATTTGTTAAATCTAGGGTTATCATATCCATAGAAACTCGACCAATAAGTTTTACTTTTTTGCCCTTTACATTGAAAATGCCTTTACTGGAAAGTAATCTCGGATAGCCATGCCAATACCCAACTGGAATAATTCCGAGAAAAGAATTACGTTTTAGTTTTTCCGTCAAATCATACCCAATTTTTGCGCCCTTGGGTAAATGTTTTATCTCAGTAATAATTGTTTTCCAAGAAAGCACGGGAAAAAGTTTATATTTTTTCTGCATTGCAAGTTTTGTCTCCAAGCTTGGCCAAAGACCATACATGCCGATACCCACTCGCACCATATCGTAATGGAGTTCAGGGAAAAACATAGTAGAAGAGGTCGCACAAATATGTTTGAGAGGTTTATAGCCCAATTTTTTAAATTCTGTCTCCCATTTTAAAAGTCGTTTTGCTTGAAGCATAGTATATTCACGTCTTTTTAAACTTTCACCAACAGCTAGGTGGCTATATAAGCCCTCTATTTCTATATCTTTACCAACTTTAGTCTTTAAAAGATTAAAAACTTTTGTCATATCTTCCATTAAAAATCCTTGTCGGCCTAAACCTGTATCTACTTTAATATGAATTTTGATGTTCTTTTTTAACTTTGTCTGGAGTAAAAATTTTAATGCCGGAAAATTTGAAATTGTTAGAGAAATGTTTTTTTCACTTGCTTGTTTGTAGAATGCGGGCGAAACATAGCCAAAAACCATGATTCTTACTTTTATACCAACTTTTCGCAATTCCATAGCTTCATCAAATGAATCCACTCCTAAAAATTTTACGCCTTGCCTAACAACTTCTTTAGAAAAAGGTATAAGTTCATGCCCGTAAGCATTAGATTTAACAACTGCCATTAAAATGCAATTATTTTTTACCATATTTCTGAAAGTTCGGTAATTTTTCTTGATAGCAATTCTATCAAGCTCCACCCAAGTCCGCAATTTTGTTTTTTCTATTTGAGAAAGTTTCATATAGAAGTTTTTAATTTCTGTTCTCTTTTAAATCTTTCAATAGCTAGACTGATTAATTTATCCAAAAGTTTCGGCAGAGGTAAACCGTTAGCTTCCCACAATTTCGGATACATGCTGATGGAAGTAAATCCCGGAATTGTGTTTATTTCGCTAATATAAAACTTTCCGTTTTTAGTTAAAAAGCCATCCACTCTACCGAATCCTTCACAGTTGAGAACTTTAAATGTTTTTACGGATAATTGTTGGATTTTTTTTATTGTTTTTTGGGAAAGATTAGCGGGAATTTCCAGTGTTGCTCCATTTTCATCAATATATTTTGTATTATAAGAATAAAATTCGTCATTAACTATCACTTCTCCGGGAACTGAAGCTATCGGATTTTCATTTCCTAAAACTGAGCATTCTATTTCCCTCCCGTTTATAAATTCCTCAATAAGTATTTTTGTATCAAATTTAAAAGCTTCTTCTATAGCTTTATCAAAGTCTTTTTTATTTTTTACTTTGTTTATTCCTACCGAAGAACCCATGTTTGCGGGTTTAATGAAAAAGGGTATTCCGAGTTTCTTTTTTGCTTTTTTAAAACTGATTTTTTCCCCATGCTTTAGTGTAATAAATTTACAAATTGGAATATCAGCATCTCGTAAAAGTCTTTTCATTGTATCTTTGTTCATTCCAACAGCTGAACCAAGTACACTAGCTCCGACAAACGGTATGTTTGCGAGTTTAAACATTCCCTGCACAGTTCCGTCTTCACCAAATGGTCCGTGCAATACAGGGAAAATAACATCAATATAATTTTTTGAATTTACATTACTCAAATTAGAAATTGCTCCACTTCCCTGTGGAACAAGTGCCACACTATCACTATTTACAGTGTTTAATTTATATAGTTTTGGATTTGTTTTATCTAAAAGTTTGCCTCCTTTATCACCCAGAATCCATTGGCCGGCTTTATTTATTCCAATCAAAATTACTTCATATTTATTTTTATTTAAAGCATTAATTACATTTTCTGCTGAACGAAGAGATACTTCATGCTCTGCTGATTTTCCCCCAAAAAGCACCGCTATTTTTAGTTTCTTTTTTGCCATTGCGACAGTATACCTTAATTATTTCAAAATCGCACTTTTTAGATCTTTGGGCACATTAGTTAGATTTTTATAACCATTTTTTGTGATTAAAACCATATCTTCTATGCGTACTCCCCCGAAACCTTTAAAATAAATTCCCGGCTCTACCGTCATCACACAACCAATGGGTAGAATGTCTTTACTCTTAGGCTTAAAATTTGGCCACTCATGAATTACTGTGCCAATTCCGTGTCCTAGACCGTGAGAGAATTTTTTTGCGCCGTATTTTTTATTTAAAAAATCTCGCGCTGTTTTATCTATCACTTTGGCTCGTTTCTCACCCGACATAATTTTCTTGATTGCGCGATTTTGAGCTTCTAATACAGCTAAATAAATTTTCTTTTGTCTTATATTGGGCTCGCCCCAGAAATAAGTTCTCGTCATGTCGGAACAATAATGATTCACGGTGCAACCAAAATCAAGCATTACAATATCGCCATATTTGAGTTTCGTCTTTCCCGGTTCATGATGAATATTGGCAGTATTTTTACCAAAAGCGACAATGGGTGAAAAAGATAAAATCGGCGCGCCATATTTAGTGAATTTTTTTGTTATAAATTCTGCTATCGCTAATTCTGTAACATTAGTTTGTAATTTCGCTAAAGTTTCTTTTAGTATTTTCTCAGCTATTCTCTGCGCTTTGATAATATTCGCAAGTTCCCTTCTGCTTTTTACTGCTCGAATTTCGTGAATTAATTTTATTTTTTTCATAATTTTTCATTCCAATATTCTATAGAATATTGGAATGCTTTCAAAATAGTTTAACCACATCGCGATAAGTTATAACAACCATCAAAAGTATTAAAATACTGAAACCAATCATATTAGCAGTGTTGGCAAGCTTAGGATTAAGACGTGAACCTTTTATTTTTTCAATCAATAAAAAGAAAAGCCGTCCGCCATCAAGCGCGGGAAATGGAAATAAATTTATAATTGCCAGATTAATGGAAATAAGCGCGGCAAAAGAGAGCAAATAAACAAAACCAAATTGAAAAGCGTCCCCCACAATGCCCACTATACCTACAGGCCCTGTCACAGAAGATAAGCTACCTTTACCTTGTAATCCATCAATAATAAGCGTATAAAGCCCTACCGCAGTGCTTTTAGTTATAAACAGGTTCAGCTTCATTCCCTCTAAAAGCGCAGTAAAAACAGGTAATTTAGCTATGCCGATCTGATCCATCGCTATGCCTATTTGGGGCTTACCATCTCCTTCATTTGTTGGAGTTAGATGTATAAAACTTATATCCTTAATTTTGCCACGTATATATCCAATTTCAATTTCTTTTTCAGGATGGGAAGTAATAAATAATTTTAAAGAATCAGGATTTATTTCTGGCGCAAAATCTTTTTCAGATTTAATTGAAATGATTTTATCGCCAGACCTTAAGCCAGCTTTTTCGGCCGGAGACTCAGTTGCGACAGAGATAATTACTAGATTAATGTCTGTAAGTTTAGAATTTCCAATTTCACTATTAACGGAAGTAGGGAGTCCGGACATAAACCCAAAAGAAAACAAAAGCCAAGCTAATAAAAAATTCGCAAATACTCCAGCAAAAAGAACTATCGCTTGCTTCCATTTTGCTTTATTGTAAAATTTCCTGTCTTCATCTGGACCTACCCCGTAGAGAGATTGCTCTTCTTCGGGGTTTTCACCGAAAATTTTTACAAAACCACCTATGGGTAAAAGATTAAAAGAATACTCTGTTTCTCCTTTTTTAAAACCAAACAATTTGGGCGGAAAACCAAAACCAAATTCATCCACTCTAATGCCGAATCTTTTCGCAGTAAAAAAATGCCCAAACTCGTGAACCAGCACCAAAACCAAAAGAATTATTAAAAAAATTAAAATATTCATATTTAATTTAAAATTTCTTTTTGCTTCTTCTCAAAACTTGCTTCTAAATTTTTATTTGTTTCGTCAATAATTTTTTGCAATTCTTCTTTGGCGCGAAATTTTTCATCTTCTGTTAATTTGCCCCGGCCTGCAACGCTATGCGTAGCATTGCGGGCAGGTTCTTTTCCTTCAATCTCACTTAAAACGCTCTCTCTCTCACGACGTACTGTTATCCTGGTCTCTTCCAATTTTTCTTTTAAAACTTTCACAAGGGTTTGCCTACTTTCGGTGGTTAATTGCGGAAAAATAACTCTAATACCTATGTCGTCGACGGCAACCGAAAGTCCCAAGTTGGCGCCAGTTATTGCCTTTTCGATGTCTTTAATTTGATTTTTATCCCAAGGAGATATCCGTAATGTTTTTGGATCTTCAATGGATATAGAAGTCACATTTTTTAGTGGTACATATAAGCCGTATGATTCAACTAAAACCCCATCTAGGACCATGGGTGATGCTCGTCCTATATTTAATTGATTGTATTCTTTCACTAAAAAACCTTCCACTTTTTTTATATTGTTTTTAAAATTTGAAAAATTGTATTGCATTCTTCTATTGTAGCACAGGAACGACTAATGCTACAGATTCCATTAGAGTTTTTGTAGAACTGCCTGGCTGGCGCAAATATTCGCGAACTTTGAAAATTTGATAAAAAGAAGGGATGAAACTAATATCAAGGATACTCCTTGATATTAGTTTTTTGTGTAAAACAAATTCAAGATTATTTAGAAACTTTAGGGATTTAGCGCGAGTAGAATCTGTTGATATTATTTCTTTTTCTATTTCTTCTTCCATTAATAATTCTTTTATAAAATCAATTCTTTTCTGAAGTGACATATTAATAAATTGCTCTGCATTTTTTATCTTTTCTGTTAAGTCTGACTTAGTGGGAATAAAATAGAATCTGGAAATAAAAGTTTTAAGAAGCGCGCTTGCATCTGGAATAATTAGAAAAAAATGTGTATTTTCTACCGGTTCTTCAAACATCTTTAACAAACTATTTTGCGCCTCCAATAGAAAACTATTGGTAGAAATTATAAATATTTTTTTTTCAGAAGCCTCGCCCGTAGCGCTATGGCCAAGGGAAAATCCTTTTTCCCCCGCGTAAGATTTTAAATTGCGCGCATCGTCAATTTTAAAAGAATCTAGTGATATATGAGAAACATCCGCATTGCCAGTTGTCTCTATTCCTAAATTTTTCAAAAACTCTAGAATTTCCGACACAATTTCATCTCGCGCTCCTTCAATTAAATATGCGTGATGAAAATTATTTTTATCTAAATGTTCTTTTATTTTCATAATTTCTCTTGTCGGGTGTCCAACACCCGACGGATGTTGGACACCTATTTCTTACTTAAAACTGTCTTTTTATACACGTCTAAATGTTCCAACGCGATACCTGTGCCTTTAACCACGCAAAAAAGAGGATCTTCGGCTAAAGTCGCTTTCACTCCAGTTCTTCTATAAACTAAATCGGTAAAATTTCGCAGTAAAGATGACCCACCCGTCATGATAATACCTTGATCTATAATATCCGAAGCAAGTTCTGGTGGAGTTTCTTGTAACACATCTTTGATTGCTTTTACTATTTGTTTTAATTCTCCATCTATCGCTTTTACTATTTCATTGGTTGAAACTTGCGCTGACCTTGGCAATCCTTGAATATAATCTCTGCCTTTAATTGTTACATGAAGTTCTTCTTCTAAAGGCACAGCCGCGCCGATTTTTATTTTTACTTCTTCGGCTGTTCTGTCTCCGATTGCCAAATTGAAAGTTTTCTTGATATAATCGGCAATGGCTTGATCTATTTTATTTCCGGCGCACTTTACTGAAGTAGAAGCCACAATCCCGCCAAGCGATATCACCGCTATGTCTGTCGTGCCTCCGCCAATATCAACGACCATATGACCTTTTGATTCATAAATTGGGATACCCGCGCCAATCGCCGCCAAAATCGGCTCTTTTACCACATACGCATTTTTTGCGCCGGCGCGTATTGCCGCTTCTATGACCGCTCGACGTTCTGTAGAAGTGACACCTGCCGGCACCGAAACCATCACATCTGGTTTAAAAAAATTAAATCGTCCCAATGCTTTGCTGATAAAATAACGAAGCATGGCTTCGGTCACGCGATAATCCGCTATCACTCCATCTTTCATTGGAAGATAAGTAATAATGGATTCTGGTGTTTTACCAATCATATCCTTGGCCTCAAAACCAATAGCTAAAATCTTATTATCTTGCTCAGAAACCGCCACCACTGAAGGCTCATTCAAAACTATCCCCTTGCCAGGCAAGAATACTAAAGTATTAGCTGTCCCCAAATCTATACCCAATTTTCTGGAAAAAATACTCATAAAAGTAATATATCATATTTGTGCTAAAATCAAAGGATGAAAAATAATTTAAAAAATCCATTTGAAGGCTACTTAGCGAATCTGCAGAAACACAAACAAGCTGTCAATCCAGTTCATGAAATTGTGAATTGCTATTATAAAATGAATGGCTGGGAGAAAATGCCAAAAGAATTTTATACGGGAAGGTACGCTTATAATAAATTAGCAAGGGAAGCAAAAAGTTTATATCAAGCGTGCGATGAGGTTTTGGATGATTGCATTTGGGCGTTGGATAAAATGAAATACTTGGCCGAAAAAGGAAAATTTGACTGGTCTATTATTACTTGCTTGAAATATAAATTAAAATAATTTATAGTTTTAGTGAAAGGAGTACACCCAATGAGGTACGTATATCGATTCTTGGACCCTCGAGTTCAACACGGCGTAGAAAGAGAAATTGAGTTTTACGGACCAAATGATGAAATTCTGGCTTTACGAAAAGCTGAGGAACGTTTTGGAAAAGGAGGGAAAATCGAGAAAATCAGCCATGGAGGTCCTATCGTTGCCCGCCATCCCGACGAGAGAGTAGACAAATAACACCCGCCCGGGTGAAAGAGAACTCGTCTCTCGTTTCCGGACGGGTTTTCTTTTTATATAAAAGTTATCAATATTGACGGCCGTCTAAAAGTGATAACACTTTAGGAAACTATTACTGTAAATTCTCCTTTTTGTTTAATAGGATTTTCAATCAAATAATCTAAAACTTCTTTGGGAGAACCAGTTTTAAATTCTTCATAAATTTTTGTGAGCTCGCGCGCAATGCAAACTTTTTTATTCGGGCAAAATCTGGCAAGTGATTCTAATGTTTTTAAAATCCGATGCGGAGATTCGTAGAATACCATAGTCCTTTTCGTTTCCGCAATTTCTTTAAATAAAGTTTCTCTCCCCTTTTTATGTGGTAAAAAACCTAAAAAAGTAAATTCATGGGTTGGAAGTCCTGATGCAGATAATGCTGTAATAACTGCCGAAGCTCCTGGAATAGGAATTACTTGCACTTCATCTGAACTGAATTTTTCTTTTATTTTAGATACTAGCATTGCCCCAGGGTCCGAAATCCCTGGTGTGCCGGCATCTGATACTAATGCCAAATCTTTTCTTTCTTCTAATAATTCAAAAATTTTATCTATTTTGGACAATTTACTTTGAGTATGATAGCTCATCGTTTCTTTATTTATTCTGTATTTATTTAAAATCTTTTTGGTCTCGCGCGTATCCTCGCACAATATCAAATCAACATTTTTTAATGTTTCAATCGCTCGAAGCGTGATATCTCCCATATTGCCTATCGGCGTCGCCACAACATAAAATTTAGACATTTTATTTTCTATACTTCTTGGTTCTCCATTTATCGGCAATTTTTACGCGAGTGAGTGAACGTTCAAGTTCACTTTCAAAATGTTCAAAATTTACAACTTCTTTATTTTCTGCTTGCTTTCTTAACTCTTCAGCTTTTCTTTTAGCCTCTATAATTTTCTCTTCAGTAATTTCGGCAATAGTTTCAGCAAAGTCAGCCAATACTGCGACCTCAGTGACATCTTGTTCATTTTGTTTAACTTCTAAAAATCCTCCCACGACAGCGAAAGGCACATGCTCGCCATTTATAAAAGCAACAATATCACCTGATGCAAGTCCTGTGATAAGCGGAATGTGATTTGGTAAAATTGTAATCTCACCAAACATTGTCGGCAAAGTGACTTGATCAACTGTCTCTTCTAGGACAAGCCGTTCCGGAGTGACTATTCTTAATTTCAATTGTTTTGACATATATAAGTTATTCTGAAAATTTAAAATAGTTCTTAAGAAAAGCCTTGCGCAGGAACTTAGAAAATAAATGGGGTAGTCCGATTATTATTTTCTTGAGCGACGAGCAGAGCAAATTTCGAGCTCGAAATTATGTGTGCTTTTCGAGAGAAGCTATTTTAAATTTTCAAAGTGCTCCCTTCATATAAAATTCATTTTCGGGTTTATCATCGTGCTTGCCCTCTAGAATTTCCTTGAACGAACGGACGGTTTCAGTAAGGGGAACATAAACTCCTTTTGTTCCAGTAAATTGTTCTGCCACAAAAAATGGCTGGGAGAGAAATTTCTGAATTTTACGAGCCCGAGCCACGAGCTCTTTATCGGTTTCAGATAATTCTTCCATACCTAAAATTGCAATGATGTCTTGCAAGTCTTTATAGCGTTGAAGCACACGCTGAACTTCACGAGAAACATTATAATGTTCTTGTCCCACAATATTGGTATCTAGAATGGTAGAGGACGAATCTAAGGGATCGACTGCCGGATAAATACCAATTTCAGAGAGTGAACGATTTAATACCACCGTGGAATCCAAGTGAGCAAAGGTTGTCGCTGGAGCTGGATCAGTCAAGTCGTCTGCTGGCACATAAACGGCTTGCACGGAAGTAACAGAACCTTTGTCGGTAGAGGTGATACGTTCTTGTAATATTCCCATTTCTGTTCCGAGTGTGGGTTGATACCCTACAGCCGAAGGAATACGGCCAAGTAAAGCGGACACTTCGGAGCCCGCTTGAGTAAAACGAAAAATATTATCAATAAAAAGAAGAACATCTTTACCTTCCGCATCGCGAAAATGTTCAGCCATCGTGAGTCCGGAAAGCGCTACGCGCAGACGCGCGCCCGGCGGTTCGTTCATTTGTCCAAAAACCATGGCAACTTTATCTATTACGCCGGAGGTTTTCATTTCATGATAAAGATCATTGCCCTCGCGAGTACGTTCGCCGACGCCGGCAAAGACTGAATATCCTCCGTGATTTGATGCAATGTTGTGAATTAATTCTTGAATGACGACAGTTTTACCGACACCGGCTCCTCCAAAGAGTCCTACCTTGCCACCTTTCAATACTGGACAAATAAGGTCAATAACCTTGATACCAGTTTCCAGAATTTCAACTTTGGTTGCTTGCTTCACATACTCCGGAGCTTGACGATGTATTGGTAATCTTTTTTCGGTTGCCACCGCTTTGCCATCGTCAATCGCTTCGCCTAAAACATTAAAAATTCTTCCGAGCGTAACTTTACCAACAGGTATAGAAATAGGCGCGCCAGTATTTATGACTTCCATTCCACGAAAAAGACCGTCAGTCGTGTCCATCGCAACCGCGCGAACAACTCCTCCGCCCAAATGCTGTTCAACCTCAAGAATTATTTTTTTATTACCATTTATTACTTCCAAGGCAGTGTAAATATCCGGCAAATCATTGCCAAAATCAACATCCACCACCGGTCCGATAATTCTTTTGATTGTTCCTTTTTTCATGGTTCTATTTTATCACCATGACCCTGAGTTCCTTGAATGGGTCATATTATTTCTTTTAACTTTATAACATTTAACCAACTGACACCATTCCTGCGCTGATTTCTGATATTTCTCGTGTAATGTTTGATTGTCTTGCTTTATTAAATACTAAAGTTAAATCATCTATCATTTCCCCAGAAGCTTCATTGGCATTTTTCATCGCAACCATTCTAGAGGACTGTTCTGAAGCATTTGATTCAAGAAGCATTTGGTATATTTGCATTCGTGTAATTTTTTCTGCAAGTGTTCCAATGAATTTATCCTTATCG
>MFTF01000021.1 GCA_001786745.1 Candidatus Nomurabacteria bacterium RIFCSPHIGHO2_01_FULL_36_23
AGCGGAGCCGATTAGCGAAAACGATCTACCTTTAATTTTGAAACAATATCGGGAATTTTTGACAACACAAAATTATAGAGCCATACAAAATAATCTTGACGATGTTTATATCATTTCGGAAAATCCGGCTTGCTTTATGATAAACCCGATCTTGCTTGAAAGGCGGCTGGACGCGACTTATTTTTATGCAAAATATGTTTTCAAGTTGAATGTCCCGAGCGTTAAAGTTTCTGACATATCGTATTTTTCAGAAGATAGAATAAATCCAGAAAGGTATCCCGAAAAAATATTCAAATATATTCAATTCAGCGATGTTGAGAAAAAACTTGGCAATGTTGTTTCTTGGACGGAATACACAGGGGACGAAATGCCATCGCGCGGAAAAATGTTTATCAAAACTGGGGATGTTGTTGCGGCAAAAGTTAAAGATAGCGAAGAAAATGTTGCCATAGTTCCACCCGAATTAAACGGTGAAGTAGCTTCAACCGGATTTGCTGTATTACGGCCCAAAGAGGATATTACGCCAGAGGTTTTGTATGTGTTAATGAGATTAAAAACTACATTCAATCAGATCCGGTGGATGGCCGCTGGCACAATTCAGCCAGCAATCAAAGACGAAGATTTGATGTACATAATTGTTCCAAAGTTGGATCAGAGGACAAAAAACGAGATTACTAAAAAAGTCAAAGAGATTGAGAAAGCAAGGCAGAAAGTGAAAGAAGAACTGGATGAAGTTGGAGATATGATAATAAAATGAAAATAATATCCTGGAACACTCCGAAGGAGATCAAAATATCGAATGCATATTTTGCTCCCTATGGGGTAGGAAGTGGTTTTGTAAATTTGGTATATATTATTAACCTATATTGATTATTTAATATGCGTATTATCAGTTGGAACACAAACGGCTTGCGGGCAACGGTGAAAAATGGATTTTTTAATCCCCTTTTTAAGAAATACAAGCCCGACATTTTGTGTTTGCAAGAAACAAAAGCAGAACCAGAACAATTGCCAAACGAGATACGAGATATTCCCGGATATTTTTCTTATTTTTCACATCCAAAAATCAAAAAAGGTTATAGTGGAGTGGCAATTTATTCAAAAGAAAAACCAAAAGAAGTTTTTTATGGAATGGAAACCCTCCTCGGCAGGCAAGTAAAAAAATTAGACAATGAAGGCAGAATGATTGGAGTTAAGTATAAAAATTTTACTCTTATAAACTGCTACTTTCCAAACGGCGGACAAGGACCCGAGCGATTAAAATATAAATTAGAATTTTATGATGCTTTTTTAAAATTTATCCTAAAATTAAGAAAAAAAGGTGAAAACGTTATTTTCTGCGGAGATGTAAATACCGCCCACGAAGCAATAGACCTTGCCCGACCAAAAGAAAATGAAGAGAATACCGGATTTTTATCGATAGAACGCGCTTGGATTGATAAAGTCGTTGAAAATAAATTTATTGATGTCTGGAGATATTTTAATCCAAATAAAATTGAAACCTACACCTACTGGGACCAGAAAACAAGAGCTCGGGACAGAAATGTCGGCTGGAGAATAGATTATTTTTTCGCGGATTATAAACTCATCCCAAAAATAAAAAAAACGGGAATGATGAATGATTATATGGGCTCGGACCATTGCCCAATAACGCTTGAAATTCAAATATGATACAATTAAACACATGAATCACACGAGATTAGATCAGCTTTCCGATGGAATCTTCGCTATTGTTATGACAATTATGGTTTTTGACATTAAGATGCCAATAATTTGGGGACCCGTGGACAATTGGGGGCTTTGGTTTGAAATCAAAAAAATGCTCCCGCTTTTTTTGAGCTATATTTTGAGCTTTGCTTTGCTCTTTACTTATTGGCGCGCGCATCATTTTTTTATTTCTATTTACGCAAAAAACATAGACTTAATGCTCACAAATATTAATGCATTATTTTTCATGCTGATAAGCCTAGTGCCGTTTTCGGCGAGCATCCTTGGTCAATTCAATAAAAATGAACTGGCCATCATAATCTTCGGCATACATATAATTTTAATAGGACTTACACTATACTGGATGCGAAGATATGTGCTTTACTCCGAACATATTCAAAATCCAGAAATAAATAGAAGGGAAATTCGTGGTAGCACTATTCGCACCCTTGTTCCGGTTTTCTTTGCCATAATCGCCATACCCCTTTCTTTCTTGAGCGTAAAAATTTCTGTCAGTTTGTTCACCTTGGCGGTAATTTTTAATCTCTCCTTTTATAGTACTCGTCTCTTTGAGAACATTATGAAAAAAATTTATAGTTTCCTGTTTGGGGCTGACATAAAGAGACATTTTGCCGATTAAAATTATTTTAACTTATTTTTTATTTACGTACTCCGTGTTTTGTATGTAATTTCTCTATTTCTTTTTCTTCAAGTTCCTCTTTTTTTTCTTTCCCCCTATCGCCAAGCGCTTTTAGCACGCCATCTGGCAGTAAATTAAGAGATTTTGTCAGCTCTGAAAGGTGTTCTGTGGTATTTTTCTCCGGCGCATCTAGCACTTCTTCAAGTAAAGCGTTTAAAATCCATCCCATTCTGGGCCCGGGTTTAATTCCTATGTCCTTTATCATAAATTCTCCATTAATTTTGATCTGTCCGACAGATATTGGATCTCGCAATGCTTCTTCTATCATCGCAAAATATTTGCGTAAACGATATGGCGCTTCTTTTTTCCTCATTCCTACTCTATCGCATTCACGAACATTCATTAAAGTCCAAATATTTTCTTTCCCGACTTTTACAATAACTCTCCGCACCGCTGAAAGTGTAATTAATCCCGTATCGGAAAAAAACATATGATTGCGAACAAGTTTTTCTACCAATTCAATTTCTTTTTTAGAAAATTTTAATCGTTCCATTATTTTTTTTGCCATTCTCGCGCCAATCACCTCATGACCGTAAAAAGTGTATTTCTTTTTATTGTTTAGCGACGCAGTTAATCTTCTGGCGCGAGGTTTTCCAATATCGTGAAAAAGCGCTGCGAGCCTGATTTCTAAAGGCCAATTCTTGTTCGCGGCATGCTGTACAGCGTGAAGTAAGTGCTCCCAAACATCATAAATATGTTCTCCCAATTGTTCGCATCTTATCCCTTCTTCTAACTCTGGAATCATATTTTTTAATAATCCAAATTTCTGCAACATTATAATGCCGCCTATTGGATTTTCTGATATAATTATTTTTATAAATTCATCACGAATTCTTTCGGGTGATATTTTTTCTATTAAACTTGAATTTTTTAAAATACTTTCTACACTTTTTTCGGACACAGAAAAATCAAATTGTACAGAGAGACGAACAGCACGCAACATTCTAAGCGCATCTTCTTTAAAACGTTCATCCGGCTCCCCTGCTGTCCTTAAGACTTTATTTTGAATGTCCTTTAGACCATCAAATATGTCCGTTATGTTTCCATTTCTAAAGGCCATTGCATTAACAGTAAAATCACGTCTTTTAAGATCATCTTCTAGTTTATCGCTAAATCTTATTTCGTCTGGATGTCTAAAATCACTATATTTTGCCTCAATTCTATATGGTGTAACTTCTATTTGACGTAATGTTTCTTGTGAAACATTTTCCTGAATAACAGTTATTGTGCCAAAAGTGTTTTTATAAACCGTTTTTTCAAAAAGACCAATAATTTGCTCTGGTTTGGCATTAGTAGTAACATCCCAATCTTTTGGCTTCTTGCCTATTAAAAGATCACGAACACACCCACCAACTAAATACGCTTCAAAACCAGCTTTTTGTAATGTATCTGTTACATGTGAAACTTCTTTAGGTATTTTTGATATTAAATTTTTAGAAGGTGTTTCCACTGTATTTTGTGCGGCTAGGGAGAATCGAACTCCCGTCTCATCCTTGGCAAGGACGTATTCTACCACTAAACCATAACCGCAGAATTATTTTTAATAATTTAATTATATATTATATTTAATATATTGCAATTTTTAATTTTAAGCTTATAAAGCATAAATATTTTGATAATTTAATAAAATAATGTATAATTATAACAATAATGCACCCGTAGTGAAATGGATATCATGCCTGCCTTCGAAGCAGTTGTTGGGGGTTCGAATCCCTCCGGGTGCACAAAGAGAGACGTTCTCGTAATTAGAAATATTTGTCCTTTAAATATTTCGTTTTACAAGATAGAATATAAGTATTTTATTAAAAATGTGGATAACTATGTTAGTAATGTTTATAAAGGACATAGTATTAATCTGTCTTTTAAGAATCAAATATTAAAAATGTGTTGAAAAATAAAGATCTTTTTATAAAAGACATAAAATTAAGTAATATGTTTCATGTGAAACATTTTTATAAATGTTATTCATGAAACTTTAATAAAATGCCAAAAGTTTTTACTTCAGAAAAACAAAAAATAGGGGAAATTGGTGAAAATATAGCTGTAAAGTTTCTCATGAAACATGGTCTTTCAATATTGGAAAGAAATTACACTAAAAAATGGGGTGAAATAGATATTGTAGCTGAAAAGGCCAATAAACTATATTTTGTTGAAGTAAAATCTGTTGCGCGTGAAACACTAGACAATGTTTTATCTGAAATTTCTGGGTACAACCCTGAAGATAATATGCATCCATGGAAATTAAAACGAATGGCGCGCACAATTCAAACTTATCTTTTATCTAAAAAAATACCGGACGAAAAAGAGTGGCAAGTAGATTTATTGGTTGTGTTTCTTGATATAAAACATAAAAAAGCAAGAGTAAAAGTCGTCAAAGATATTATTTTATGATATATTGATTTAACGTTAGGGAAAAGCGGGCTTGCCCGCCGAAGCTTTAGCGAAGGCGGGCCGTAGTATACCGGTAGTACAAGTGCTTTGGGAGCATTTAGACTGGGTTCAATTCCCAGCGGCCCGAAATGACTTCACTTGCTTTACTTTTTACACTTGCATCCATAGGGATTAGTGAAACTGTTTATCTTGTTCGTAAAAGAATTACGAGAGATATACCAGTCTGTCCGATTGGAGACGGATGCGAAGTGGTTCTAACAAGCAAATACAGTAAAATTTTCTTTATCCCTAATGATATTTTAGGATTATCGTCTTATGTAATAATTTCACTCATCGCTGCCTTTTTAGTAATTGAGGTTCCACCAATGTCTTTTTGGGTTATCGTAATTAAAATACTGGTAGGCATCGCCTCGATTGTGTCTCTTTTTTTTACTTATCTCCAATGGCGCATTCTTCGTGTTTGGTGTTTTTGGTGTTTGATGTCGGCATTTACAATTTGGCTTATGGAAATTATAATACTATTAAGTAAGAGTATTTAAATATGAGTAAAACTTCATTTCACATTTTAAGGGTCGGATTAGCTATAACTTTTTTGTGGATTGGTATTTTAATTTTTAAACAACCTGAAGCTTGGGCGGGATATTTGCAACCCTGGGCCGCCAAATTACTGCCTGTGCCTATTGAAGAAGCCATGAAGGGAACAGCAATCCTAGACCTTGGAATCGGTGTGCTATTATTATTTGATTATTTAGTTTGGTTGGGAGC
This sequence comes from Candidatus Nomurabacteria bacterium RIFCSPHIGHO2_01_FULL_36_23, assembly GCA_001786745.1. Classification (GTDB taxonomy): domain Bacteria; phylum Patescibacteriota; class Minisyncoccia; order Phycocordibacterales; family UBA9973; genus UBA9973. The sequence goes on from MFTF01000021.1 coordinate 5,564, forward strand.
TTTGGTAGCAACGTTTCATTTAGTTATCGTCTTGGCAGTAAGCGGTATAACTGATATAACGGTAAGAGACATTGGAATTCTGGCGGCAACCATAGCTCTCATGACAGATTCTCTGCCAGAAAATTTTATTGACAGAATTAAATCACGATAAGTTTTTTTATTTTATTATTAATTTTATTATTTTAGTTTAAAAAAATATGAACAAAATATTTATCACCATTTTAATTTTAATTATTGTTGTTTTGGGGAGTTATTTTTTGTTAAAAACAAAAGTGGAAGCACCGACCACGGAGGCGCCAATTACATCAGATAAATCGACCACACCAGATAAACCCATTACAGTTGATCAAAATGCCGTTATCATTTACAGTGATACGGGTTATTCTACAGCCACATTAAATGTGAAAGTGGGGGACACTGTCACTTGGAAAAATAATAGCTCATCAAATATGTGGACGGCTTCAGGTATGCATCCGAGCCATGTGGTTTACAGCAGTACTGCTCTTACCGCCCATTGTCCTGATGTTCTTGGAACAGCTTTTGACGCCTGTAAGGGTATAGCACCAGGTGATTCATGGAGTTTTGTTTTCAATAAAGTAGGTGGTTGGGGTTATCACAATCATCTAAAGGCCAGCCACTTTGGGAAAGTTATCGTGGAATAAATTAAAAATTATGTGTATAATACATTAAACATGCGGGATTAGTTTAGTGGCAGAATAAGAGTTTTCCAAACTCTGGGCAGGCGTTCGATTCGCCTATCCCGCACATGATAATGACATACATTTATGCTTTTATAAGCGTTCTAACAGTGAGCTTTGTTTCTTTTGTGGGAATTTTTATGCTATCTCTGCAAGAAGAAAAATTACGTAAATATATTTTTATATTTATAAGTCTTGCTGTCGGCGCGCTATTGGGGAATGCTTTTATACACCTAATACCAGAAGCCTTGAAAGAATCTCAAAACACCATTTTAGCAAGCATTCTAATAATTTCGGGAATTCTTATTTTCTTTATTATAGAAAAATTTTTTCATTGGCATCATCATGGTGAAGATGAAGACAAAAAAAAATTTCATATTCATCCTGTCGGCAAGCTGATTTTGTTTTCAGACGGCGTCCATAATTTTATAGATGGAATGATTATTGGAGCAAGTTTTTTGATAAGTGTTCCCGTGGGATTGGCCACAACTTTGGCTGTAATATTACACGAAATTCCGCAAGAAATTGGCGACTTTGCCGTGCTTCTACACGCTGGCTACACTAAAATGCGCGCATTATGGCTTAATTTTCTCTCAGCCCTTTTGTCTATTGCTGGAGTTTTAGCGGTCTTTATATTAGACAAAGAACAATCTTTTACCGCATGGATTTTGCCAATTGCGGCCGGCGGTTTTATTTATGTTGCAGTTGCTGATTTAATTCCTGAACTTCAAAAAACAAAAAAATTAAAATACTCAATATTGCAAATAATATCGGTCATAACCGGGGTTCTGGTTATGGTCGCTTTGACCTTGGTTAAATAAATTTCTAAAGAATTTTAGAAATAAAATTAGAAAGGATTCTTTGCTCCTAAAACTTCAAAGTGTAAATGCGGTCCAGTTGAGCGACCAGTGGAACCCACAAAACCGATAATTTTTCCTTGAGCAACTTCTGCGCCCGTAGCAATGTTTAACTTAGACATATGCGCGTATAAAGTTCTTGTGCCATTTGGGTGTTGTAAAATTATCATATTGCCAAAAGCGCCATTCCAACCCATTCTGGCGGTTAAAACTTTTCCGGAAGCGGAAGCATAAATAGGTGTGCTGGTCGGAGCCGCGATGTCAACGCCTTTATGACTGGAAGTTATTCCTCTGGTTTTTCTACCATTAGGAACTGGGTTTTTGAAATAACCAACAATACTTGGCATTGAAGCATATGAACCACCTCCTCTTGCAATAGATCCGCTCCCGCTTTTTGGCTTCGTTTCATTTAATAAATCTGCGCCCGGGATCATTAGTTTTTCACCAATAACAAGTTTTGCATCCACATCAATATCGTTGGCAAGAAGTATTTCATCCATATCAACTTTGTAAAGATTGGCTATGCCTTGAAGTGTTTGACCCTTGATAACAGTATGTTCTATACCGGAAAAAGGCAGTATTAGCAACACATCACCCTCTTTTAACTTATCGCTTTTACTCATTTCATTGGCAGATAAAATAGTATCTACGGACACGGCAAACATATCTGCTATTTGAGAAAAAGTGTCTTCATTTCTAACTACATAAACGTTTATTTCACCATAGGAGAAATCTGCGCCCCCAATTCCGCCTAGCGCGTCAAGCGGACTTGTCGCTGGAAGCAAGGCATTGTCAGAGACAATATTCACATTGGCGTTTGCGTTAATTCCATTGTCTTTTGTTTTGTCATTCGGAATAGGCAGAACATTTGCCTGAAGAAGAGTCATGGTCTGTGAATTATTGGCTTCCGTGGAATTAATAGAATCTGT
>MFTF01000022.1:0-11763 GCA_001786745.1 Candidatus Nomurabacteria bacterium RIFCSPHIGHO2_01_FULL_36_23
ATCCATTCAAAAATTTCTTCTTGAAAAGAATCTTTACTATCGAAATAATCTAAAAAATCTATCTTGTTTAATATTTTATTTTCTGGTCTAATAATTTCCAAATAATCTAGATAACTATTCCATTTATATGAATTCAAAAATTTTAAAGCTACTTTTTTGTTTTTAATTCCGAGTTCTTTCCATTTTGAATCAATTAACCTTATCGGATTGAGGTGAATATATGAAAATAAATATTTAGCTTGCGGATCTTTTTTTATATGTACAGACTTAAATTTTCCTTCAAATAAAGATCCTGTTCTGTGATATTTGGCATTAAAGTATTTTGAGTAAGCAGTCAAAACTCTGTGCATAAAATCAGTAACTGCATTACCAGACGGAAGCCTTGCTTCCGTCTGGGGCGTAATATATAAATGAAAATGATTTGGCATCAAAACCCACGCACCAATATTGACTATTGACTCCCCTTTTTCAAAATCCCAAGCATTTATTTTTCTTTTTATAATATCATCTCTGAAATCAATTCTTGTTTTAGAATTACAAAGATATAAAAGTTTTAAAAATCTTTCCCGATCTTTGTCATCTAAAAAAATCCTCTGCTTACTATTACCCCTATTGTATATATGATAATATTCGCCTTCAACGAAATCTATTTTCCTTATAGACATAATGTATATTATACAAAACCTAAAAAACGGAAGCAATGCTTCCGTTTTTTTATGTGTTAACGCTAGTTGGTGAAGTTACTGTTACCGCCATATCTGCGTCTCCAATGGCATTCATGATAGATATAACCTGTTCGGCATAGCGAGGCACGATGGAGGGCGGATTGTAAGCGCGAAGAATTTGCTTGGTTGTTTTATCGCCATAATAATGAGCGGTTTTTGGATTATTTCCGCCTAAGTTTTTGGCAACAATTTCTATTGCCTCTTCATTTGACTTAAAACCAATCTTACAAGAACCCCAACCGAAAGGATTAAAAGTAACTTTCTTACAATCGAACTTTCCTCCAGTTGATTCTCGGACTGCAATAGCAGGAAGCAGTCTCCAATCAAGACTATTTTTATCTGCCTCTTCAGCCATTTTCATTCCCATACCCCTTAATGGCATATTGCGCGCCTGGAAGTAAGCATCAATGGTATCAGCTTCCGCCTTCAAAGTTTGCGTCTTTAATTGGAGCGCGGGATCTGGAACTTGGTTAAAAGCCAACAGACCTTGCCCCTCTATATTTAATTTTTGCAATAATACAGTTTTGGGAGACGAAACAATATTAATAGTAGCTTGTGTAATAGAACCCGCAGGCACTGATGATATTGTTGTCATAGTCGTTATGGGCAATAGAATAAACGACTCCACGAAACGTATTAATTTTATATTCTTCATATATGGCGGTATGTGCTCCGCCAACTTATAACTGAATTTTCCAGTCAAAACTAAAAAAGCCTTATTTAATAAGCTTTACGCCTATTATTAAGACATACCTACATGATAGCATATTCGGATTAAAAAGTCAATAGTTAGACAACAATTTCTTATTGTGTCAAGTTTTAAAAAACCTTATAAAATAAGGATAAATTGGAGAAAATTAGATCATTTTAAATACATTATCGGCAACTTTATAGGCCTCCCCCGCCCCCATTGTCACAAATATATCTTTGGAACCAAGATTTAAGGATATAACAGCCTTTTCGGCTGATTTAAAATCTGGAAAAGCTTGTGCATTATCTCCTGCTAAAGTTATAGCTTTTGCTAATTTCTCATTTGAAACACTCTCATCTTTGGCCTCGCGGGCAAAATAGATTGGAAGAAGCATTACTCTGTCTGCTCCTTTGAAACTTTTTGCAAAATCGTCAAACAATGCCTTAGTTCGGCTATATAGGTGAGGTTGAAATAAAATTATAATTTTATTTTTGGGAGCTGGATAAAGTTCGCGCAATGCTTCAATGCTTGCTTTTATTTCCGTCGGATGATGAGCGTAATCGTCGTAAATAATTGTCCCTTCTTTTGTCTTCCCTTTTTTCTCGAGCCGGCGCCATGTGCCAGAAAATTCTGCGAGAGATTTTTGAATAGTTTCATTTTTAATACCTAAAAGATTTGCTACCGCAAAAGCGGCAGCCGCATTCATGCGATTATGCAATCCCGGCACAGACAGTTTTGGAATTTTTTCTAAATACTTTATATAATCCTTTGACCGTGAGTCTATGGGCGAGGCTGAAATTGCATTTTCGCTTTGTGAAATAAGTTCATCAAAGGCATTCTGTATATCCGCCAAATTTTTATAATAATCAAGATGATCCGCTTCAATGTTTGTGATAACTAAAATTTTCGGTTTTAGATTCAAAAATGATCTTTCATACTCACAGGCCTCAACCACAAAAAATTCACTCTCTCCTGCGATAAAGTTGGATTTATAATCTTTTAGTAAAGATCCAACGACCACTGATGGATCACGCCCCGCATCAATTAAAATCTTGGCTATCATCGCCGTTGTGGTTGTCTTGCCATGCGTACCAGAAACTGCAATGGTATATTTATTTGCTGTTACAACACCAAGCATTTGCGGATAACTTAGGATTTGAATGCCAGAGTTCTGTAACTTTTTGAAAAATTCTGGATCATATTTGGGAATTGCTATTGAATAAATAACCAAATCAATATCTTTGGGAATTAATTCTATCGCTTGACCTAATTTTATTTCAGCACCGAGGTTTCTCAAATCTTCAACGATTATACTTTCTAATATATCAGAGCCGAAAACACTTTTACCTTGCAAAAGCATCATTCGAGCGATAGCCGAAACGCCAATTCCACCAATTCCGAGAAAAAATACTTTTTTAATTTTAGATAAATCTATATTCATTTTTGAATTCACCATCACTATACCATAAATGCTTAATATGTTAAGATAAAAAAATGAAAATTGGAATTTTTGACTCGGGACTGGGGGGGCTTATTATTGCTCGGGCAATAAAGAAATCGCTGCCAAAATATGACTATGTCTACCTTGGAGATACAAAAAGAGTGCCTTATGGCAATAAATCTTCTGAAGCAGTATTTGAATTTACTTGTGAAGCTGTGGATTATCTTTTTCGCAAGAAGAATTGCGCGATTGTAATTATTGCTTGCAATACTGCCTCTGCCCAAGCCTTGCGAGCTATACAACAAAAATATTTACCGAAAAATTTTAAAGACAGACGCGTACTAGGTGTTTTGATTCCGGCAGCCGAAAAAGCTTCTATATACAACAGGATAGGTATTATTGCCACAAAAGGCACAGTGGCTTCTCATACTTTCCCAATAGAAATCAAAAAATTAAATAAAAAAAGTATAATATATCAGAACCCTGCTCCGATGCTTGTACCAATTATAGAAGAAGGAAATAATAAATTAATCAAACCATTACTTGCAAAATACTTAAAACCATTTATGGATAAAGAATTAGATGCATTAGTGCTCGGTTGCACTCATTATCCAATAATAAAAAAAGAAATAAAAGAATACATGCCCAAAAAAATAAAAATTATTTCTCAGGATGAAATAATTCCTAAAAAACTCAAAGAGTATCTTCAAAGACATCAGGAAATAACTAAAAAACTTTCTCGCAATGAAAGTATGAAAATACTGGTCACAGATAAAAATCAGAACATGGATTATCTAGTAAAAAAATGGTTTGGTAAAAACAAAGTTACTACTATTTCGCAGTTATTTTAATTGCTTTACTATTTTCATAAACTGATCTCCTCGGTCATATTCGTTTTTGAACATATTGAAAGACGCAAAGCCCGGACTAAATAAGATCACATCACTCACCTTCCCTTTTTTCATAGCTTGCATAATTGCTTCCTCAAGCTCGGAAACTTTTTCTATCTTTAGTTTCTGATGATTTATTTTATCTCCACCGGAACCGGGAATTAGGAATATATACTTAGTTTTCCTCGGTAAAATTTTAATCAGATTAGTCACCTCAAGACCTTTATCCATGCCACCCATGATAAGAATAACTTTTTTAGAAAAAGAGTTGAGCGCGACAATAACTGCGTCCGGGGTGGTGGAATTGGTGTCATTATAAATAGATATTCCTCGCACCTTTTTTATCATTTCAAGACGCCCAGCAAGTGTCCTAAAGGATTTCACTGCTTTTTTTACTATTTCATTTGGGATTTGGAGTATTTCTGCCACTTTTAGGGCGCAGGCAATATTTTCTATATTATGCCGACCCAGTAAATTAATATGCCATGATTTAGGAACATCTTTGGTGTTGGCATATAATATTTTACTTTTCGTATTTTTGACTAAGTCCTTCATTTTTGGTCCTAACACCAGTACATCACTTTTGTTTTGAAATTTATATATGTAGGACTTGTCGGAAAAATATTTTTTTACATCATTCTTATAATAATTGAAGTGATCAGATAAAAAATTGGTAAAAACTGAGATATGGGGAGAAATCCTGGCCTCACCAAAACCTTGCAGTTGCCAAGAATCCAGTTCTAAAACTGCTAAGTTGGCATTTTTCGTCCACTTTAGTAACTGCAGATTGGACACGCCTCGCACATTTCCTCCTAAAAGTACTTTTTTGCCTGCGGTATGAAGAATGTGCGCGATTAAGTGTGTCACAGTGGATTTTCCACGTGTTCCCGTCACGGCAATTGTCGAAATGCCGGAGAGTTTGGCAAAAAGTGTCGCACTCATTTCAACAGGAATTTTATGTTTTTTTGCTTCTTTGATATAGATAGAGTCAAGGGGAACTCCGGCCAGTTTCAAAATAAAATCCTTATTCCTAAAATCTTCCCGTTTGTGTCTACCCAAAACATACTTAATATTTTTAAATTTTTTCAGTTTTTTTAAGGATTCTTTTAATTCTTCTTTTGTTTTTAGATCCGTAACGGTCAACTTCGCTCCGCACTCTGCTAAAAAAAGAGCATCTCCAACTCCACGCCCAAGCAGACCTAGACCCATTACGGTAATTTTTTTATTTTTAAAAAATTTTCTAAAATTATGCATACGCTTTCTTGAATTCCTCCATATCGTCAAAATGCGACTTTACGCCCTTGATTTCTTGATAGTCCTCGTGGCCTTTGCCGGCGCAAAGTATTATGTCGCCACCTTGCGCGATTTTCACTGCCTCTAGAATCGCTTTGTGCCTATTGGGAATTGTTTTTACTTTTTTTAATTCTTCCGCAGACAAATTTATCTTCATTTCATTAATAATTTTATTTGAGTCTTCGCTTCGTGGATTATCTGAAGTGAAAATGGCAATATCAGATAGTGTCACTCCGATTTTTCCCATAATTTTTCGCTTTAAGGGATCTCTGTCACCCCCACAACCAAAGATGGAAATTAACTTGCCCCGCCCAGATGGGCGGGGTGAAGCATTTCCTGCTCTTATGTTTTTTATTGTCTTTAAAACATTCTCGAGAGCATCCGGGGTATGCGCATAATCCACAATTACAAGCACCCCATTGCCCGAGGTGAAATGCTCAAATCTGCCACGCGGAGGCTCTATATTTTCTATGATTTTTTTAACTTTTTCCATATTAAAACCTAAGAGTTTACAAGCGCTCCAAACAGCAAGTAGATTATAAGCGTTGAATTTTCCAAGAAGCTTTGATTCCACTTTTTCGTCACCCAACTTTAATTTTAACCCTGAAAAATCCAGCTTAAAAATTTCTCCCTGAAAATCAACCCCCTGTCGGGTGTTGGACACCCGCAACTTCGGGTGTCCAACACCCGACGAAAAATATAAGTATTTATTTGCATTTATTCCCTCAAGCATTTTTTTACCATATTCGTTGTCGGCATTGGCAAGTGCGAAAGCATCTTTCGGAAGCATCTGAAAAAATTTCTTTTTCGCTAAAAAATAATTTTCCAGATTTTTATGATAATCCAAATGGTCATGTGTTAAATTCGTAAAAATTCCGCCAACAAAATTTATTCCAGCCACGCGATTCTGATCAAGCGCATGCGAGGAAACTTCCATAAAAACATATTCGCATTTTTTATCAACCATTTCGCTGAAAAGTTTAGTCAAAGAAACGGAATCGGGCGTGGTGTGAGTGGCCGGCCTGACTTCTTTTATAATAATATTTTCAACCGTACTGATAAGCCCCGCCTTGTGTCCAAGCTCTGTTGCAATTCTGTAAAGAAGCGTGGCTGTCGTGGTTTTGCCATTCGTCCCCGTCACTCCGAGAATTTTCAACTTTTTTGACGGATGGCCGTAGTAATATATCGCCACTACCGACTTAATCCTCCACCAGATCGTTTTGAGTTTTTTAAACAAAGATTTCATAATCTTCTCTTTAATTCACTAGCGACTTTCTATGTTGCGGCGCGTTGATGAGACCACATTTTTTATATTTATAGACCTCGCCAGTGGCTGGATTGATTGCTCCGCATGAGCAAGGGTCATTTCGGCCAGGCTCTTTTGTCTCACTTATCTGCGTTGGTAAATCTTTTTTCCCCGCCCGAAATGTTTCGCCTAACGATGCAGGCGGACCTCCAATCTCTGATGGTTCATCATGACTGGTAACCAAAGTTTGCTTTGGTGTATTAATTTCTGTTTGAACATTTCTAATATTTTCAGTATTAATCGTACTAATCAAAGAAAACACTTGCTCTTTAAAGGCCTTTTCCATTTCTTTAAACATAGCTAATCCATCTTTTTTATATTCTACTATCGGCTCGCGCTGGCCATAAGCACGAAGATTCACAGACGAACGCAAATAATCCATTACTTCTAAGTGCTCCATCCAGAGTGCATCATTAGTATAGAGCGCAATTCTGCGAATTGTTTCAAAAAACGCTTCATCACCTAATTTTTGTCTTTTTTCTTTAACCCCGACGCGAAAGGTCGGGACCCCGACCCCTTCAGGCGTCGGGGTTACTTCTTCCTTCCATTGAACAATGTCCTCAAGCAGGTCTTCTATTCCCGCCTTATCGGAATACAGCATCTTTTGCCTTCTTTCATAAATAATTTTACGCTGATGATTCATCACATCGTCATACTCTAATGTATTTTTACGAGCATCAAAATGAAATCCTTCTATTTTTGCCTGAGCATTTTCAAGTGACTTGCCGATAAAACGACTTTCAATTGGCTGATCTTCCGGTATGCCAAAACGTCCCATCATCTTTTTTATTCTATCCGCGCCGAAGACGCGCATTAGATCGTCTTCAAGCGAAACATAAAATTGCGTTTCGCCGGGATCGCCTTGTCTGCCAGAACGACCGCGCAACTGATTATCAATTCTGCGCGCTTCGTGTCGTTCAGTTCCTAAAACAAAAAGCCCACCGACACTTTTCACAAATTCATATTCCTCCTTAATTACAGGATTGCCCCCGAGTTTTATATCTATTCCACGACCTGCCATGTTGGTGGCGATAGTTACTGCGCCACGCTTACCAGCTTGCGCGATAATCTCACCCTCTCTTTCATGATTCTTGGCATTTAAAATTACATGTGGCACACCTTCTTGTTTAAGATAAACAGACAGAAGTTCATTTTTCTCAATTGAAATAGTTCCAATTAAAACGGGTTCTCCTTTCATATTCAGTTCTTTTACTTTTTTTGCAATTGCTTGAAATTTACCTTTTTCCGTTTGAAAAATTAAATCTGAATGATCAATACGGATAACAGGACGATTAGTGGGGACTACTACTACATCTAACCCGTAAACTTTCAAAAATTCTTCTGCTGAAGTCAAAGCTGTACCAGTCATACCAGAAAGTTTTTTATAAAATCTAAAATAATTTTGAAAAGTGATAGAACCGGACGAGCGAGTTTCTTTTTCAATTTTTACGCCCTCTTTCGCCTCAATCGCTTGATGAATTCCTTCAGACCAACGTCGTCCCGGCTGAAGACGCCCGGTAAAAGGATCAACAATAATGACTTCGCCATCTTTCACCACATAATCTTTATCACGTTCAAAGATAGCTTGCGCCTTTACGGCTGTTTCTAAATGATGCACGTATTTTATCCCTTTTTCGGTATAAATATTATCCACCTCGAGAAGATTTTCAGCTTTAGTAATACCCACATCGGTCAAAGTAATAGCTTTTAATTTTTCATCTACTTCGTAATCAATATCTCTTTTCAATTGCTTGGCAATTTGGTAAAACTTAATATAAAAATCCTCAGAATCGCCAGCCGCGGAAGAAATAATGAGCGGTGTGCGCGCTTCATCTATTAAAATAGAATCCACTTCATCTACAATTGCAAAGTTGTGTCCCCTCTGCACAAGATTATTGATTGATGTGGCTAAATTGTCACGTAAATAATCAAAACCATATTCATGATTGGTGCCATAAGTAATATCCGTTGCATACGCTTCTTTACGAGAACATGGTTTCAAAAAATCATAGACGATTCTAAATTCCCCGACTCTGTCACGTTCCTGATCTTCTTCTTTGTGTTTTGCATCATATAGATAAGAAACATTCTGTGAATTAATAACACCGACACTTAATCCTAAAAAATTATAAACTTGACCCATCAAGACCGCGCCGATGCGAGAAAGATAATCGTTCACTGTAACAATATGCACTCCTTCTCTCGTTAATGCATTTAAATATGCGGGAAGAACAGCCACGAAAGTTTTTCCTTCTCCGGTTTTCATTTCGGCAATTTTGCCTTTATGCAGTGCCAATCCGCCAATAAGTTGAACGTCAAAAAGTCGCTTATCGTCTGCGCGTCTCATCGCCTCTCTCACTAAAGCAAAGGCCTCAGGTAAAATATCGTCCAAGCTTTCGCCTTTTGTCAATCTATCCCTAAATTCTTGCGTTTTTTGAGAAAATCCTTCGTCACCCAATTTTGAAATATCTGCTTCAAGCGTATTTATTTTAGCTACTATTTTCTCCGTTTCTCCGATGAATTTAGAGCTAACATCGCCGAATATTTTACCGAATAAACTCATAAATATATATTAGCATAAAACAAAAAAACTTCCGATCTTCATCAGAAGTTTTTTTAAAGAAATCCCGACGCCACTTGGGTCGGGACTCCAACTTTACGTCGGAGCTATGCTCGCTTCTTTCCCTTCTTTTTCTTTTTTGCTGCCATATTATTTTAAAATTAAATTCTAATTTTAGTTTGCAATAAAACGACCAAATATTTACTGCTTCGAACTATCTTAATTATCTCGCATATCAAACAACAACACAATACTTTTTTCGCAAAACTGTGGATAACTTCCGATTTTCTTTTTGCGAAGCAAAATTAGAAAATCGAGAATCCCGTACTAAATTTTTGATTAGGTAAAAATAAAATAAAAAATAATTTAAAAAAGCAAAAATCTTAGTCTATCATATATGATATATTAAAATTTTAGTACTGGGATAAAACAAAACCCCGCCAGGGCGGGGCAAGAATTATTTCCATTTGAAGCGAGTGATGGCGAAACTCCAACATATGTGCCTATGTGAGTGCGACCACCCGCTACAGATAAAAACAATCCTGAACATATTATACTATAAAATTCGGGTGCTGGGAATCCTGGATAGTACAGCAAAGCTGACTACGGGACAAGTCAAATCTTGTCGGGGCACTGGGATTCGAACCCAGAATCACATGAACCCGAATCATGTATGTTAGCCGTTACACTATGCCCCGATATATTTATCCCGTACCGAGCTTTTAGATAGCGCCTAAAGCGCTATCTAAGCGCTATCTAAGCGCTATCTAAAATATGTTTAATTATATGAGACGTTTTCACGCCTGCATACTCACAGGTCTCGTAAAAATAAGAACTTGGTCTCAGGTCTGGTGTTGATTCAATACCCAAAAGACAAATCCCACGAGTGGGACTCAAAACAAAATCGGATTTCAAATAATGTCGCGCGCCAATGTGTTTATGTAAATTTTTGGCAAAAGTCGCTAACTTTTCTTTTTCATCTCCCGAAAAACTGGAAGCAAATTTGCCGAAAGGAAAAGTGTAAATTTCATCAGAACGAAAACCGGACACAGAATGAATAGACCCAACTTTACCCATAATTAATTCTTCAACTAAAATATTATTTGTGCCGTTTATTGTCTGCGCAAGTTCGTTAAAAGTTTTGACCACTTTTACGTCATTAGAATTTTTTACAACCCAAGGGGCGCCAAATTTTTCAAAAACTTCTCGCGCCGATTTAGGAGAAACTATATACCGAGGCATTATAATACCAAGTTTTTTAATATGATTCCGCAACATTTCTCTATTATTTATCAACAAAGAATGAAAAGAGCTGTCTCCCACGTTCGGTATAGATAAACTATCAAGAATATTAGAGAAAGTGGGATGTGCGGTATTCCAAATTACATCAACTTTATGAACCAAATCTGCAGGCTTGATGGGTATGCCGTTAAAATGCCACATATTATCTTTATCAATCAAAATATCCACCGGCTGATATTTGTTCGCTAAATTATCCAAAATAAAAGCGATAATAATTCCGCCTTTCTGTAGAGACGACTGATAATTCTCCCCCATCCCGCCCCGCAATATGCCGATCCGTTTTAGTCTACTTCTTTCTTTATTCATAATTAAATTATAACATTAAAAATTAAACTTTAATTATATTTTTTGGGAAACCTATATATACTTTGATTTTTTTGAAACCAGCAACAGCTAAAGCAATAGATCTCATACAGCCATCATCAATGTCTCCTTGCATTCTTCTTTTTATTCTTTTTCTCCCATTAGTACCTGTACCATCTTTAAAAACTATTGGAAATAGATACTTTTCTTTTTGTAAATAATTTATATTTGTCTGTAAAATGTTTGAGATGGCATGTTTGGCTCTTTTTTTAAGAATTTTTGGATTTTTCTCAAGGGCATATTTTACTTTTTTCGCTGTTTCTGCAAGAGAACCATTTGTCCAAGAAAGTGGTAATCCTCCTGACCTCCTCCACACACCCACTTCTTTTGGTGAGATAATGCCAAAATACCACTGGGATGAATCATAAGCTTTGAGCCTTTTAGCCCATTCTGTTTTAATTATTTTATCTAATTTTTTTTCGGATAACTTAAGAGCTTTTATTTTTGCAGTTTTCAACTTTCTTGTAAAATTAGATTCAGACATTAACCCAAGATACCGCTTGTTGCCTTTTTGTAAGCGAATAAGTTGCGAAATAACAAAACATCTTTTGACATCAATCGTATTTACTTTTTTTATGAGTTTCATAGAACACCTATAATTATATCATGCCACAAAAAACACCCCGCTTGCGCGAGGTGTTTTCTTTACTACTTGCCCCGCCATGGCGGGGTGAACTGTTCTTTGTTTTGTTTCGTTCTTTTAACTTCGGGTCTTTGCCTCATGTCAAATTCTTTTTAGGACATAGAATTTTTGTCCATTGCATGCTCAACTGGGGCACACAATACCGACTCGCGTCCGAACATCTGAAAGATGTTTTAGGACATTAACCCAACCTAATTCCGATAAATCGGAAAGGTCAAGCGTTTTTCAAATTGAATTATTCCACGACCAGCTTCCGCTAGCCGTGCCTTGTTACGACTTAGTCCCTGTCACCGAGCTTGCCTTAGGACCCGCTTATGCGGATACTTCGGGTACTCCCGGCTCCCTTGACTTGACGGGCGAATGCGATTTTTAGAATATTTCGCGTTCCCACGTAGCATGCGGATTTCCCGCACTACGCGAGCCCAACAGTTCTATGATTCATTGCTTGCTTGAGAGAAATGATTTCTTCTATTCCCTCTCGTGTTAGATGTTTTTTCATTTTTATAAGTTCTGCGATTTTACAAAATAAATCAAAACTTTTTTGTTTTG
>MFTF01000022.1:11776-12479 GCA_001786745.1 Candidatus Nomurabacteria bacterium RIFCSPHIGHO2_01_FULL_36_23
GAAGCAGTTTGCAAAGAATTATTTTTGAAAAAAGGAATTATTTTATTAAATATATCTTGTTGCGAAGCAACAGTATACCGATAACATGGTGTGTGGTTTAAGCGTTTTTCTTTTTGAAAATAAACACCGCCACAGTCCAATGTATTCCTAATTTTGTCTAATATATCTTTATCACATTCACGTAATTTCAAATGGAAATGAAGTTGAATCCTTACACCACTTGTGTATGTTTTCAAATTGCTTTTATTTACATAAAAACAACCTTCACCATCTGTTAATCCCACAATATAATCATTTGATATCGGTTTTGTCCTTCCCATACGTATTATTATATCATAATAACTTGACGCAGGGTACTACGACTCAGCTGACTTCTTTTGTGCATAATTTTCCATTAACACAAGAGATCTCCCACGGGTCACGTATAATTCTATTCCTTACATCCTATAATACTTTTTTATGAATCTTCACTTTGCTCACCACCCTTTTGTCGGTTCAAAGCTCGAGTCGCATTTTTTACATAGGCTGTGTTTTGTTTCCAGATCCTCCGTTCCATATCTCACGATATTGGACCTATCTTTCAACTACATTCCGACTAAAGTCGGAAGAGTGGATTTTAACCACTTAGTATTATACGCTGCCGGGCGCACTTATTTGTGAGTACAAGACTTGAGAACGTATTCACCGCAGTTTAGCTGACCTG
>MFTF01000023.1 GCA_001786745.1 Candidatus Nomurabacteria bacterium RIFCSPHIGHO2_01_FULL_36_23
CTCAATAAAAAAATGAATTTTTATCTAATTTCTGTTATATTTTCTTAATGTCCTTAAGCATCGGCATTGTGGGATTGCCAAATGTGGGGAAGTCCACGCTTTTTAACGCGCTAACAAAAAAGAACGTGCCCGCAGAAAATTATCCTTTTTGCACCATTGACCCATCGGTTGGAATTGTGCCGGTGCCGGATGAAAGATTAGATAAGCTGGCGAAAATGAGCAAATCCAAGAAAGTGATTCCCGCCGTGGTTGAATTTGTGGATATCGCGGGACTAGTCAAGGGCGCAAGCGAGGGCGCCGGGCTCGGCAATAAATTTCTTTCTCATATTCGCGAAGTGGATGCGATTATTGAAGTAGTGCGAATTTTTGAAGATTCCAATATGATTCATGTTCATGAAAAAATTGACCCGCTTTTTGACATAGAAGTTATCAATATGGAACTTGAACTGGCCTCGATTAAAAAGCCAACTCTTTATGTTTTGAATACTTCCGAGATTTACAAATCCTCGCCCAATGCAACCTCCCCCCAGCCCTCCCTAAAGGAGAGGGAGGTCTCCCCCTTTGGGGGAGATTTAGAGGGGGTGGATTTTCGAACCAAAATTCCCGGTCCCTACATAGAAATTGATCCGATTTTTGGCACTGGTTTGGATAATCTTATTAAAGCGAGCTATGATTTATTAAATCTTATAACCTTTTTTACCACCGGGGAAGATGAATCTCGGGCTTGGACTGTTCGTCGCGGTTCTACCGCGCCAGTTGCGGGCAAAGCCATTCACAATGATTTTAAAGAAAAATTTATACGCGCGGAAGTGATAAATTGGAAAGATTTATTAGATTGTGGCTCATATGCAATTGCTCGTTCAAAGGGATTAGTGCGAACAGAAGGTAAGGAGTATATAGTAAAAGATGGGGATGTAATAGAATTTTTAATATAATATTTTGCAAACGGTCTATTTTTTGGGTATTATGAAATTATATGGAAGAGTACAATCACTTAAAAATTGAGAGTAAGTGGCAAAAAGAATGGGAAAGAAATAAAATATATCAAGCCAAAAACTTATCAAAAAAACCGAAGTATTATAGTTTAATTGAATTTCCATATCCATCCGGCGATGGGCTTCACGTTGGTCACATTCGCAGCAATACAGCAATGGATATTATCTCGCGCAAGCGTAGAATGGAGGGTTGCAATGTGCTGTATCCGATTGGTTGGGATGCCTTTGGTTTGCCCACAGAAAACTATGCAATAAAGACAGGCAAGGACCCGCGAATTGTCACTAAACAAAATAGCAATATTTTTAGAAAACAATTAAAATCGCTTGGATTTTCTTTTGACTGGTCGCGAGAAATAAATACCACTGATCCGAAATATTATAAGTGGACGCAGTGGATGTTCTTGCAATTTTTGAAAAAAGGTTTGGCTTATAAAGCCAAGATGATAATTAATTGGTGTCCGAAGGATAAAATCGGGCTGGCCAATGAAGAAGTGGTCAATGGTTGTTGCGAGCGTTGCGGAACCGCAGTGGAAAAAAGAGAAAAAGAACAATGGATGCTCGCAATTACGAAATACGCCGATCGGCTGGATAGGGATTTGGATAATGTGGATTATTTGCCACAAATAAAACTAGCGCAGAGAAATTGGATAGGGAAGAGCGAGGGCGCGGAAATAGAATTCAAAATAATACACCCCACCCCAGCCCTCCCCGAAGGGAAGGGGGAAGAATCCACTAAAATTGTAATTTTACATGGGAAACACGGTACCCCAGAAAACTATTTTTATCCATGGTTAAAAAAAGAACTTGAAAAAAGGAGTCACAAAGTTTATTTACCTGCCTTACCCAACACTGAAGTACCAAATGATGAAGAACAAGCAGATTATGTGCTAAAGAATGTTCCTCTGGATGAAAATACTGTAATAGTTACCCATTCATTCGGAGGGGTTGTCGCAATGCGTCTTTTGGAACGAGGAATAAAAATCCGCGAGTTAATTTTATTTGCTACGCCAATTACTGGAACATTTTTAGACAAAAAATCTCGTCCAAGCATTACTGATGCGCTTGCCAAAGGATTTAATTATGAAAAAATAAAAAAACAGGCTAATTTTTTCAGGGTTATTTTTGATTCTGGAGACACCATAGTGCGTAAAGAAGATGCTGTCATTTTAGCAAAAAATCTCGGAATATATTCGGAATATGTTAAAGCTAAAGAACCTCATTTTTGCGCAATAGAAGAACCGGAAATGCTTAATTTAATTTTAGAAGAAAACACCTATCCCCTAACCCCCTCCCAAGGGGAAGGGGAATTCGGATACCATACTACTGATCCAAAGACCTGGCGGGCTCTTCAGGAACGTGTATTGGAAATGAGAAAAAATCCTACGGAAGCTGAGAAAAAACTATGGCGATATTTGCGAAAAAATAACCTCACCCCAGCCCTCCCCGAAAGGAAGGGTGAAAATGCAGATGGTTACCATTTCAGAAGGCAGCAGATTATTGATAGATTTATCGTCGATTTTGTTTGCCTTTCAGAAAAATTGGTCATTGAAGTTGACGGAGATATACACGATTATAAACAGAAAGAAGATAAAGAAAGAACTGATATTCTTAGAATATTAGGTTTTAAAATTATCAGGTTTAAAAATGAGGAAGTTTTAAGCGATACAGACGGGGTAATCAAGAAAATAAGTGAAGAACTAAAAGTCCTTCCCTTTGGGGAGGATTTAGGTGGGGTTACTGTTTTTACAACCAGACCCGATACGATTTTTGGAGCGACCTATATGGTACTTGCTCCGGAACACCCTCTTTTATCAAGGATACTCCTTGATACATTGGCAAATAAGAAAGAAGTATTGCAATATATTGAGGTTGCGAGAAAAAAGTCTGAAATTGAAAAAACTGCGGAAAATAAAATAAAAACAGGTGTTGAGCTGAAAGGGATAAAAGCAATTAATCCCGCGACAAAAGAAGAAATTCCAATCTGGATCGCAGATTATATTCTCGCAACTTATGGCACAGGCGCTATTATGGCCGTGCCGGCAGACGATATGCGAGACAAAGAATTTGCCGAAAAGTTTTCTCTTCCGATAATCGAAAATTACCAAAAAGCCGGTTTTGAAGATTTTGGAAAAAAGATTACGAAATTCAAACTTCACGACTGGATATTTTCTCGTCAGCGATATTGGGGCGAGCCAATACCTGTGATACATTGTGAAAAATGTGGATTAGTTCCGGTGTTAGAAAAAGATTTACCGATAAAACTTCCGAAAGTTAAAAATTATCAGCCGACAGAGAACGGGGAATCGCCCTTGGCCAACATTGCAAAATGGGTGAATACTAAATGCCCAAAGTGTAAAGGAAAAGCAAAAAGAGAGACAGACACGATGCCAAACTGGGCAGGGAGTTCTTGGTATTATCTTCGCTACACTGACCCGAAAAATTCTAAAGCATTTGCGAGTCAGAAAAATTTGAAATACTGGCTCACCCCCTCTCTACCTCCCCCAAAAGGGGAGACCCTAAGTTTTTCCCTTCCTTTTGGGGAGGGTCAGGGTGGGGTTGACTGGTATAACGGAGGCAATGAACATACAACATTGCACCTTTTGTATTCGCGTTTTTGGCATAAATTTTTGTTTAATTTGGATTTAGTGCCGACTAGCGAGCCATACATAAAACGTACTTCCCATGGATTGATTTTAGCCAAAGGGGGAGAAAAAATGAGCAAGTCAAAAGGCAATGTAATAAACCCGGACGATATAGTGAAAATATATGGCGCGGATACTTTGCGGCTTTACGAGATGTTTATGGGACCTTTTGATCAAGCGATTACCTGGAGCGAGGAAGCGCTCATTGGTCCAAGAAGGTTTCTGGAACGTGTTTGGAACTTACAATCCAAAGTGCAAAAAAAAGAAAAAAACATTAAGATCGAGTTCTTGATTGAAAAAGCGGTAAAAAAAGTGAGTTATGATATTGAAGTAATGAAGTTTAATACAGCTATTTCCACCCTCATGATTTTTACGAATGAAATTGGGAAATATGATTTTATCTCACAAGGTGTGTATGAAAAATTTTTAAAACTTCTCTCGCCGTTTGCGCCACATTTAACAGAAGAAATCTGGTCTAATTTAAAACACAAAGACTCTATCCATCTCTCGTACTGGCCAAAATGGGATGAGAATTTAATAAAAGACGAAGCAATAAAAATTATGGTTCAGATAAATGGCAAAGTCAGAGCTGAAATTTTTGCGCAAGCAGATGAAAAGGAAGAAGACGTGAAAAAGAAAGCTTTTTTGAATGAAAATATTTCAAAATATATAGCAGAAAAAGATATTAAAAAAATTATTTATGTAAAAAATAGACTTATTAATATTGTATTTTAGTTTTTATTTGAATGGAAAAAATATTTAGAATTTTTAGCAAGGAATATGAAAGTATAAATCAAGCGGCGCTTCTTTTGGGGTGTTTTGCCTTGCTGTCGCAGATTTTGGCATTATTTCGCGATCGTTCCATCGCGCACTTTATTGGGCCCGGGGCATCTCTCGATGCTTATTATGCTGCTTTTAGGATACCAGATCTTATATTTATTTGTATCGCTTCTCTTGTTTCCGTTACCGTACTTATACCCTTCATAGCCTCAAAAATGAGCGGAGGGGGGATAAGCAAAGAAGCACGCAAGTTCTTTAACGATGTTTTTACTGTTTTTCTAATTGCGATGATGTTTGTTTCTTTAGTTGCCTTTTTCTTGATGCCTTATTTAGCGTCTTTTATTGCCCCCGGTTTTACTCCATTAATGCAGGTAAAAGTAGTTTTGCTTTCGCGAATAATGCTACTCTCGCCTCTTTTAATGGGTCTTTCAAATCTTTTTGGAACGGTCACTCAGCTTTTTCGCAAGTTTTTTATTTATTCTCTAAGCCCAATTATTTATAATGTTGGAATTATTATTGGTGTTATATTTCTGTATCCAGTTTTTGGAGTCTCTGGGCTAGCTCTCGGAGTTGCCCTCGGAGCTTTTATGCATTTTGCCATTCAAGCGCTCGCATCAAGGAGTTGCGGATTTACACCAAAATTTTCCATTGGCTGGCTCGCCCGTAGGGTTATGCCCGAGGGTGGACCTATGGGCGAGACTTTCTCAATTGATTTTAAGAATATCAAACAGGTGGTCCTAACTTCGCTTCCCCGAACGATGGGTCTTGCTTTTAATAACATCGCGCTTATTTCCATTATCGCTCTTGCTTCATTTTTGAAAAGCGGTTCTATTTCAATTTTTAATCTTTCTTTTAATCTTCAATCAGTCCCGCTCAATATAATCGGCATATCTTATGCGGTAGCCACCTTTCCGACTTTAGCAAAATCCATATCTCTCGGCAAAATGGATGAATTTAAAAAGCACTTAAAATCTGCCACAAGAGCCATAGTTTTTTGGTCTCTGCCGATTACTTTTCTTTTTATTGTGCTTCGAGCGCAGATCGTGAGAGTTATTTTGGGTTCCGGTTCTTTTTCTTGGGAAAACACTCGTTTAGTGGCGGCTTCTCTCGCTATTTTTTCTGTCTCGGTTGTCGCGCAGGGGATGATCGCTCTTTTGTCTCGTGCTTATTATGCAAACGGCAACACTAAAACTCCGCTTACAGTTAATTTATTTTGTTCCATTTTTATTATAATTTTGTCTTACATATTCATATATCTTTTTGAAAATTTTTTTCTTTTTCGTTATTTTATAGAAGCCATGCTTAAAGTCAATGATATTCCTGGCACGGAAGTATTAATGCTCCCATTAGCGTATTCTACAGGTACGATTTTGAATGCTATGCTCCATTGGTTTTTTGTCAGAAAAGATTTTATGAAAGGGGAATCTTTTATTACCAAAACTTTTTTTCAAAGCTTGGGCGCTTCGTTTTTTTTAGGGCTTATAACTTATTTGGGTTTAAACATTTTTTCACCGATTTTTGGCACCATAACTTTTTGGGGAATATTTTTACAAGGTTTTATTTCCGGAATTATAGGCATTTTCGTGGCTATTTTTGTGTTATATCTGCTTAAAAATGAAGAACTCAAAGACCTAATCAAAACCCTCAAGACAAACTTCTGGCGCACTAAAATCATTGCGCCACCACAAGAAGAGCTTTAAAAATTTACTTGTCCCGTAACGCTTCGCTAATTTTTGATTACATGGCATAATGTTAAATATTAATAAATAAAATTTTAGTACTGGGATGGACCTAAAACACATCAGAAACTTCTCTATTATCGCTCATATTGATCACGGCAAGAGCACCTTAGCTGATAGAATGCTGGAGATTACGCACACTGTACCAGAGCGGAAAATGCGCGATCAAGTACTTGATTCTATGGAGCTTGAACGGGAGCGGGGGATTACTATCAAAATGCAGCCCGTTCGCATGGAATACACCCCACCCCAATCCCTCCCCAAAGGAGAGGGGCAAATTCCTTTCCCTTCGGGGAAGGCAAAGGATAGGGTTTACATTCTAAATTTAATTGATACTCCAGGGCATATAGATTTTTCCTATGAAGTTTCTCGCGCATTAAAGGCCGTAGAGGGTTCTATTTTACTGATTGATTCTACTCAGGGTGTGCAAGCGCAGACATTAACGACTCTTGCTATGGCTCGCGAGGGAGGATTAAAAATCATTCCCGTACTCTCTAAAATAGATTCTTCTTTGGCTAGAGTGCCTGAAATTAAAGAAGAAGTTGTAAAACTTTTGCATTGTGACCCAAATGAAATTCTTCTGGTTTCTGGTCGTACGGGCGAAGGAGTGGAAAATCTTCTACAAGAAATTATAAAACGAGTTCCGGAACCACAGAAGATACATGAAGGCGACGACAATTTACGCGCGCTAGTTTTTGATTTCAAATATTCAAATCATCGGGGAGTTATCGTTTTTATACGAGTGCTCGATGGCAAGGTGGCTAAAGGGGCGTCTTTGGTTTTTGCAGTGTCAGGGGAGAAGTTTACCGCGCTTGAAGTTGGCACTTTTTCACCCGAAGAAACTCCGCGGGAATATCTATCTTCCGGTGACATAGGTTACATAGTTACAGGCATAAAGAAGTCGGGCATTGCTTCCGTCGGAGATACTGTTACGAAACTCATCAATCCTTTTCCGGCATTGCATGGTTACATGCAACCTATGCCTGTGGTTTGGGCATCGGTTTTTCCAAAAAATGCACCTGCCCGCAATGCTACGCCCGCCAGCAATGCTTCGCGTAGCGATTCGGGCTGGCATAACGTTGCAGGCGGGGATGATTTTGCGGAACTTAAATTAGCGTTAGGGAAGCTTAAACTTTCGGACTCCGCTTTTTCATATGAAGAAGAGTCTAGTGGATCTCTCGGTCGCGGATTTCGATGCGGATTTCTTGGAATGCTTCATCTTGAAATTATTACCGAACGACTCAAGCGTGAATTTAATTTGCAATTAGTCATTACCACGCCCTCTATTGTATATGAAGTAATAAAAAAAATAAGCAGTATCAAAGAAAGTCGCCTCGTCGGCGACTCGCCGAAGAGGCGGGAAAAAATTTATTCCCCGTATTTTTTCCCGGATGATGTTAACATTGAAACTGTGTTTGAACCATGGGTAATAGTAAAAATAATAACCCCGGTAAAATATCTTGGTGGTATTATGCAACTTTTATTTGACCATGAGGCGGAAATCGGCGAGACTGAAAATTTTGGGGATTCGTCTGCGTCCAGCCTGCGCGGGCAGGAGACAGGCAATCGCGTCATTGTTTCCGCTCAAATGCCGCTTCGCGAGTTGATGCGAAATTTTTTTAATGAATTAAAAAGCATTTCTTCCGGTTATGGATCCATTTCCTATAAAATAGCTGATTTGCGCGAAGCAAGTGTCACTCGGCTTGATATTTTAATTGCCGATGAAGTAGTGCCCGCTTTTTCCAAAGTGGTTTCTAAAAAAAGAGTAGAAATTGAAACCGAAAAGACAGTTGAAAAGTTAGAAAGTCTTTTACCAAGGCAGATGTTCACTTTGAAAATTCAAGGCAAAGCATTAGGACGGATTATTTCGTCGCGCACCCTTTCCGGCATGAAAAAAGATGTTACCGCGCATATGTATGGCGGAGATATTACTCGTAAAATGAAACTTCGAGAAAAACAGAAAGAAGGCAAGAAAAAAATGAAAGAAAGGGGACGAGTAAACATTCCGCAAGATGTATTCTTGAAAATGATGCAGTCTAACGATTAACGAAAAATTGGCGAATACAACAATATCATGCTGACAATAATCAGGACACTAACCACTGCCCAAATCGTTTGTATTTTCTTTTGATGTTTTTTATTGAAAAGCATATACTTAATATATCATATTATGAGAAATTTTCAACAAAAAAGAAGATGGAGAAATATTATAGAATCAAGACCTGTTTTAGCCCTTTTGAGTATTTTGGTATTAGTTTTTGCTTGGAGTGTGATTGGTTTTATGGGTAAAATGCAAGAAACCAGTAGAAAAAAAGAAATAGTTAAAAATAAGATAGCCGAGTTGGAAAAAGAAAAAGAAAAACTTTCGTTCGATATTGATAAATTAAAGAGTTATAGCGGTATCGAGGAAAATGTTCGCGAAAAGTTTGGTTTAGCCAAAGACGGAGAAGGTCTGATTGTAATAGTGGAAGACAAAAATCCACCGGCAGTGGAAGATACAAAATCCGAAGGGTTTTTCTCTTTCTTTAAAAATTGGTTTAAATAATTTGGTTGAAAAAAGCGGGATTAGTTTAGTGGCAGAATGCGACCTTCCCAAGGTTGAAACGCGAGTTCGATTCTCGCATCCCGCACAGACCTTTTTGGAAAAAAGGTCTGAATCTTCAGTAGATTTTCTTGCATAAAGTATATATTTCATATTGTTTGTGGATTAAGGATTAAAAAATTTTCTTCCCCCAAAATGCGAAACCGCCAATTCGTTTTTTCCCCAAAAATTGAATACAAATTAGTCGCCGAGCGAAGCGAGGCGAACCAAAACCCTTTGACTTTTCCTGTCTGGCGCAGTATTCTTGAATTAGTCCGAACGCACTTTTCCGGAAAATTCCCCCCGCGAAAATTAGGAAAGGCGGCGCCTGCCCGCCGAAGCCTCGGCGCAGGCGGGGAGCCATACCGCTCAAAACCGCAAAAGAACCCTGAGAAAAACATCGGCTCGAACCATATTTTAATTTTTGGGGAAGAAAATTTTTTAATCATAAATTCCAAACATATGAACCAAAAAAATATCGTTTTAATGTTTGTGCTAGTTGTTGCTCTAGGTGCAATAACATATTTTTTCATTTCTAAAAATTCCTCTGCACCAGCTACTTTACCGACTTCTATAAACCCATCGTCGCAACAATCAGTAGCTCCAACAGGCAATAACCCCGTAGCGCCAACGGCGCCACAATCTTTAAATGGTAAAAAACTTTTGTCTGTCAATTTTCCCCTAAAGTCCGGCCACAAGTTATACATGGAATATGATGCAAGCATTGTTCCTATGGGAAAGTTATTTGATTTAGAAGTTTCCAGTGAAAATATTACACAAGTAAAAAGCGTTGATGAGCTTTCTCGCATAACTGGACAGATTAGCACTAAAGAACAAGCGTTAGCTTTCGTAAAATTTTTTACTTCTGAACTAACAGGATTTTTACTAAAACCGAATCCTATTTCAGGTATTGAACCCAGCGACGAAAGAAAACAGGGTGGACAAATGCCAAATTCTCTAACTCGGCTTATGACTACTGCAAATATTGAATTGCGCGATGGACAATGGGTCATAGAAAGAGATTTGTTAATGTATCCAAACTGGGCGAACCAAAAACAGCAAACACCTGCTCAACTGGTAAGGTCTCATGAAATCATATCCCAAGCAGGAACCTACACTTTCGGTATTGGTAAAGTGCTTGCGGAAGGAGATGAGATAAATAGTTTTTTGCTGTATTACGAATAACATGGGTTTTTTATTCTGAATTTTCACCGCCAAAGAAAAATTGGAAATTGTCATTCGTGCGATCCCCCCGATACCATCCGCTTTCGGCGAAGCTACGGGGCAGGCTAGCGAAAGCGGTTCGGACTAATTCAAGTATTCCGCACCTTTTGATCATTTAACGAATATGTTATAATACGAAAATGAAAAATGTAACAATTTATTCAACCCCGACTTGTCATTTCTGTCAGATGGCAAAGGAATTTTTTAAAGAGAGAAATGTGGCTTATACTGAATATGATGTGGCTGGTAATATGGAAAAAAGAAAAGAAATGATAGAAAAAAGCGGACAAATGGGCGTGCCGGTAATCTTTATTGGCGAAGAGCTTGTGGTTGGTTTTGACAAGCCCCAAATAGCTCAATTATTGGATGTTTAATGTGTCCTCGGCAAGAATCGAACTTGCATCTATCCCTTAGGACGGGACTGTTCTATCCATTGAACTACAAGGACTTTTAAACTACCCTTATAATAACAAATAAAAGTTCTATTGAAAATTGTGTTTTTGGTGATTTATGATAAAATATTCTTATGGTAACAGAAAGACCCCCAGAAAATACACTCGCTGAACACATTGGCCTCGAATTAAAAAGAGTTGAATTAGAATTGGCGGTTGCCAATGCACGAATTAAAACATTAGAAAATGAACGTGGCATTGATGTCTTAACAGGTTTGCCTAATCGTCTTTTTTTGAAGTCAAGATTGGGAAAGTTGATTGAAGAATTGAACTATAATCGCGAGGGCGAGGTTCGTAAATCCGTCCCAATTGGTATTATAGTTTTCCAAATAGACTTAAAGGGTTTAAAATCTTTTAATAAAAATGGTCAAGTAGAAGGTGATAAAGCTTTAGTTGCTTTTGCAGACCTTCTTAGACATACTGCGAGGAATAATGATATGGTATTCAGAATTGGCGGTGACGAATTTATAGCAATATTCCCGATTGAAAGTAAAGCAACTGGTACTGATTTAAAAGAGGTTTTTGAAGGAGTTGTTGAAAGAATTCAAGATGCTCTAAGCAATACTGCTTATATGGGATACTCTATAATAAGAAAAGGTGAAAATTTAACTACTGACGAACTACTTATAACAGCTGATCAAGAGATGGTAAAAAATAAGAAGAAAGAAAAAACTGAAGGAAAATAAAACCCCTTTTATTTTTTTAAATATTGTGCTAGAATTCGTTTGTGGATCCGGAATCAAAAAAAATACTGCAAGATACTTTGGCGCTGACGCAAGAGAACAACAATATGTTGCATTCCATGAGACGTTCTATGCGCGTTCAGCGCATCATGAGCTTCTTGTATTGGGTATTCATTATTCTTGCTTCTTTAGGCGCTTATTACTTCATCCAGCCCTACCTAGACCAATTAATGAGTGTATATAGCGGAGCCGGTGATATATTAAATAATTTTAAGTAATAAAATTAAATAACGCCTGGGTAGCTCAGTAGTAGAGCATTTCCCTGAAGAGGAAGTGGCCGGCAGTGCGATTCTGCCCCCAGGCACCCAAAAAAGTTTTCTAGATTGACCTGACTTTCACATTATTTGTTTTTTCTTTATCTACTTTTTGGAGTTTAATGGTCAGTAACCCATGTTTTTCAGTTGCTTCCACTTCTTCCGGCTCTACTTCTTGGGGAAGAGAAATAGTGCGGGAAAATTTTCCCCAGTAAAGCTCTTTGCTGAAATAATTATCTTCATCTATGGTTCGGCTTTCTTCCCGTTTGCCGCGAATGGTAATCATATCCCGGGCAATTGACAATTCTAAATCTTCCGGTTTAACTCCAGCCACCATTGTCTGGACGATAATATCTGTTGGTGTTTGATAAACATCAACCGCCAATTCTGCTTCATCATTTTCTTCTTCAATCCAATTATTATTTTTCTTGTCTTTTTTGTCTCCATTAGTCATCCCTATTGATTTTTTCTTTGGTTCTTCATTTTCTTCTTCTATGCCGATACTTCCAGTTAATCTCTCAAAGAAACTCCTTTTTTTCTGTTCCATAAATTTTTATTCTTAATCTATTAATTCATCCTTCTTATTTTCTCAAAAAGCAACATAATGATGATGGTGACGACCCATAAGAAAGCGAATACTTTTAAAAAATCACTTCCATTATTCTTCATTATAAAAAAATTAAAGATACTATGCAAGGCGACAGCCGAAATAAGACCTATCAAAAGATGCCATTTTTTTTTAAATCCATTCATGTGGAGTGAAATTCCCATTGCAATACCCACTATTCCGCTTGAAACAGCATGAAGAAGCGTAGAGCCGAGAAATCTTAATTGGCCGGTCAGAAGACTTACCATGGTTGCGCCCAAGGAAAGCGGTTTAATTAAGAATAGAGCATTTTCAAGCGCCGCAAAGCCCAAAGCTGCGGTAATCATATAAATTGGCCAGTCTATTGGCTCTTCAGCATGATTTGTTTTATAGAGTACTATTGCCACAGCCAGATATTTGATTATTTCTTCTGAACTTGCCCACAGAGCAAGTTGCCATTCATTTGAACCCACATGTGTCTGTATAAATTTTTGAATTGGCAGGACAAAAACCACGGCTATCATGCCCACAATGAAGACGATACTGAGCAATCCTTTCGGTTCAGGATTTTTTTTATCTTCTTTGAGCCAAAACCATAACCATAAAAGAGAGGGAATAATTCCGCCCAAAAATGCCAAACCTAAAATTTTAGGGTCATTTGTCAACATAACTTACCCTGAACATCGTCGAAGGGCCATTTTTCAATCATTAAAAGTCCCGACGTTTCAGTCGGGATCACGACCTTGCGTCGGGAATTTATAATTTGCCAAATTTCTTCTGTGACGAAAGGCATAAAGGGATGAAGGATCTTTAATAGGGTGGTTAAATGCGTGTAAAGAAGAATCTTCGCCGAATCCGCGTTTTTATTTGTTAAAATTTTTTTCTTCGCTCGCTCAATGATGATATCGGCAAAAGTGTGCCAGAAATAGTGATAAAGTTTTTCCGCGACAATGTAGAATTTGTATTCTTCCATTTCTTTTGTTATTTCTGTTATCAATTTTTTTAATTCTTCATCCGATTTTTTATCTTCTGTATCATAACTTGGTGTTTTCGGAAAAGTGAAATCTTTTGTATTATCTAATACAAAACGCGCCACATTCCATATTTTATTTGCAAATTTACTATAGGCTTTTACTTTTTGAATATCAAATTTAGCATCTGCTCCCGGTCCGATACCCACAATCATAGACATACGAAGCGCATCCGCGCCATATTCTTCAATAATATTGATGGGATCTACGCCATTATCTAATGATTTGCTGAATTTTTGCCCCTTAGTATCTCGCAACATTCCATGAAGATATACCATTTTAAATGGAATTTCTTTTATTAAATATTGCGACATCAAAATCATCCGAGCGACCCAAAAGAACAAGATTTCATATCCGGGATTTATTATGTTGGTCGGATGAAATTTTTTTAAATCCGGCGCATTTATATCAGGCCAACCAAGTGTGGAAAATGTCCAGAGCCCCGAAGAAAACCATGTGTCTAATGTATCGGGGTCTTGTATATATTTTGCATCACAGTGTTCACAGATTGGTTTTTCCACACTCACAATCATTTCTAAACATTTGCTAATTTGGCGTTCTTTTCCAATTTTTGGTATGCATATTGGTTCGTGATACCACACTGGTATTCTATGTCCATACCAAATCTGTCTAGAAATACACCAATCGCGTAAATTTTCTATCCAATTATAGTAAACTTTTACAAAGTGATCAGGTAGAATTTTTATTTTACCATTTTGCACAGGTTCTAACATAAGTTCCTTGAATGATTTATTATTTCTATCAGAGATTTTTTTATTTACGTCAACGAACCATTGCAGTTTTGGCAAGGGTTCTATGATGCCTCCAGTGCGTTCAGCCGTGGCCACATTTTGGTTGGTTTCTTCCTCTTTTTCTAGGAGTTTTTTATTTCGCAACCATTCAACAATTATTTCTCTAGCTTCTGTCGTTTTTTTTTCTTTTAATCGTTCGTCATTGACAGTCATTTTGGCATATTCATTAATCACTTGCGGTCTGTTTAAGTTGTGTCTATCGGCAATTTCCCAATCAGTAATACTATGCGCTGGTGTGACACCGAGCGCTCCGGTACCAAAATCTTTTTCCACTGTTTCATCCGCAATTATTTTTATATTTAACTTTACTCCACAAAAATCCTTAACTACATAGGAATTTCCTATGTAGTTTTTATATCTTTTATCATTTGGATGTACCGCTACGGCAGTATCTCCCACTTTTGTTTCAGGACGGGTAGTTGAAATTAAAATAGGAAAGTTCTTGGAATATTTAAAAGTATAAAGCTTTGCTTTTCTTTCTTCATAAACAATTTCATCGTCAGAAATTACCGTTTGGCCTTTGGGATCCCAGTTCACAATTCTAGATCCCCGATAAATCAAACCATCATCATACATTTTTTTAAAAGCGGTTTTAACAGCAAAATTGCGTTTTTCATCCAAAGTAAAAGCTTGACGGGACCAATCAAGCGATGCTCCTATTTTCCTTAATTGGCTCACAATAGTTTTTCTGCTGCCTTCCACAAATTCATTTACTCGTTCTAAGAATTTTTCTCGGCCCATATCTTTCTTTTTTAAACCTTCTTTTTCAAGCATTTTTGTCACTTTTGAATCCGTAGCTATGGCTGCATGATCTGTGCCGGGGAGCCAGAGCGTTTGTTTTCCTCGCATTCTATTATAGCGGATTATACTATCTTGAATTGCATGCTCTAATATATGACCAAGATGAAGCACGCCGGTGGCATTTGGCGGAGGAAGAATTATAGAAAATATTTTATTGTAATTTTTATTTGTCTCTTTATTTTTAGCCCATTCTGGTCTATTGTCCGGATTAAAAAAACCGCTCTCTTCCCAGAGCTTGTAGATTTTATTTTCTGTTTCTTTTGGGTTATAGGGTTTCAGTAGCTTCGCATCCATACCCTAATAATATCATACTGATTTAGGCTCTGCGAGCCTGACTAAAACTTAAATTACCAGTTGCTTTTATATTATCCAATTTAGGGATTTTCTTTTTATTTTTTATGTAGTTCAAATATCCAGCGATGCCGATCATTATAGAATTATCTCTCGAAAGTTCTTTAGTAGGCAAAAAAAGTTTTATATTTTTTCCTATGGATTTTTTTACTTCATTTCGTAAGTGTTTGTTGATCGCGACTCCACCAGCTACTATTAAAGTTTTAATTTTATATTTTTCTATCGCTTTTTTTGTTTTATAAACCAAACATTCTATCGCTGAGTTTTCAAATTCTAATGCGATTTTACTTTTTGTTTCTTCATCTAATTTACCAATTTTTCTAATTAAATACAGGACAGCCGTTTTCAGTCCCGCAAAAGAAAAGTCAAAATTTTTACTATAAAGCATCGGGCGGGGCAAAGAGAAAGAAAAAGAAGATTCGTAGGGGGTTCGTAGCGCGACGGCGCGAGATTTCAGCAATTTCTCAGTAGGGAAATTGCGTACCCGGAGAAGCTTACTTTTTCTTTCTAATTCTACTAATCTTGAAATCTCTGGTCCGCCGGGATAGGGAAGATCGAGCATTCTGGCTACTTTATCAAAAGCTTCACCGACGGCATCATCCAATGTTTCGCCTATAATTTCATATTTCATCCATTGTTTAGAAAGTACCAACTGTGTATGTCCGCCAGAAACGAGCAGGGAAAGAATAGGGGTATGCACTTTGGGAATTTTAAATTTTCCCCCGCCCGAATCGCTACGCGAAGCGTTGCGGGCAGGCTTATTTTTTCCAAACACCGAAAACACATGTCCCTCCATATGATTCACTGGAATTACCGGTATATTCCATTTTTTTGCCAAATCTTGCGCAAAAGTAATACCTTCCCAAAGACACATTTCCAATCCCGGTCCATAAGTGACAGCGATAACATCTACGGGAGATTTTTTATCTTTTAATTTTGCTTGCCTCAATGTTTGTTCCAGTAAAATTGGCAAATTTTTTTTATGTTCTTTTTTTGCAAGCACAGGAAAAACTCCGCCATATTTTATGTGAATTTTCGTTTGTGAAGCCAAATTGTCCGCCAAAATTTCAAAAGATGGATTTCTTGTTTCTCCTTTTGCTTCCATTATTGTTATTCCCGTATCATCGCAAGATGTCTCAATTGAAAGAATAATCATGTTTTCTTTAACGGCAAATTCTTTCAAAAACTAGAGTCCTTGATTTTTCGATTGACGGGCGCGTTGAATCAACTCATCACGAAGTTGCTCGGCAACTTCTCGAGAGAGTGCTGGCAATCGTCCTTCTGCGCCAATTGCTCCGCTCATTCCCGCTGTCTGAATATTTAAATCAGAAAGTCCAAGTAAGCGAGCCAAAATACCCCGATAGATATCCACATTTTGAATACGATCGTAAGGAATGGTTATGTACTTTTTGTAAATAACACCAAGTTCTTTGCGAAAACCATTCTCTGTGAGTTCATAGCGGTAAAAACTATAAGTAAGTTTAGCCCAGATAAAGCACAAAACCAGGAAAACCGGAACAAGGATCCAGAGCCATTTAAGGAAACTAAATGAAGCTTCACCTCTTAAAAGTCCAATGCCCCAAATACTAAGAAATATAAAGAAGAAAAACCAATGCAAAACAAAACCGATAAAAAATAACCACACTGCTTTTGGATTAAGTTGTTGCATAATTTATAAGTTAGATTTAAGTGGAAAAGTCGACAACTTTTCTTTAATGTATTATAGCACATTTAATTAAGAATTAATATAGAACATTAGTGGGCGGTACAAGATTTGAACTTGTGGCCTTGTCTACGTCAAAGACACGCTCTGCCAACTGAGCTAACCGCCCAAAGATCCCTTTTTTATATTACATTTTTTTAATATTTTTTTCCAATACTTTTATATATCTAAAAAATTTATAAATACTTACAAATCTGCTATCGCAGAGTTTTAAGTATTTATGATATACTCATATATTATGAGTCTTGTATATGAAATTTTAAAAGAACTTAGTACTGCATCTTTACGATATAAAGGAAATCGCGTAAATCTTTTTGGCATTCCGAAATTTAAAAGTTACTCTAGAAATTCCCTAAGTGGCACAGTGTCTTACCTAAACAAGAATTGTCTAATAGAAAAAACTAATGAAGGATTGCGAATTACCCGCAAGGGGCAAAAATATATAAAAAGGAAAATAGATTCTTTAAGGCAATTTTATTTTAAATTTGATAAAGACGCACCCAAAAATCTAATAGTGATGTTTGATATTTCAGAGACTCAAAAAGCCAAAAGAGAATGGCTTCGCTGGCATCTAAAGAAATTTAATTATTCTATGATCCAAAAAAGTGTCTGGGTTGGTCCATCACCTCTACCCAAAGAATTTTTAGATTATATTAAAATTATAAAAATAAAAGACAGTCTTAAAACTTTCAAGCTGGCGAGAGGATATGATATTAAAAAATAATTAAGACAAAATATAAATTACTTATATTTCTGCTATCGCAGAGTTTTAAGTAATTTTTTCTACTAGTTATTTCATCTTCTCTTTAATTCTTTCAAGCGCTAAGATAAAAGCGCCCATGCGAAAAGATGTTTTTGACTCACGAGCTTTTTCTGATATTTTTTTTGAAGCATCTTCAAGCATTATTTTAAGTTTTTCGAAAACTTCTTTTTTACTCCAATGTTCGTTTTTTAAATTTTGTTCCCATTCAAAATATGATGCTATTACACCTCCCGAATTTGCCAGTATGTCTGGCACGACAGGAATCCCTTTTGTAAATAATATTTCATCTGCCTTCGGTGTTGTAGGACCGTTGGCAAGCTCTAGAATGGCTTTGGCTTTAACCTTATTAGCATTGGCGTCTGTTAGGACATTCTCATATGCGGCTGGAATAAGAAGGTCGCAGGGGAGTTTGAGCAATTCTTCATTGGTGATATTTTTACTATCCATAAAACTCGAAAGAGCGCCTGTGTTTTTTTTATGTTTTAAAAGTTTTTCAATATCAATACCACTTAAATTATAAATTCCACCCTTAGAATCTGAAATAGCAATTATTGTATGTCCGTGTTCAGCGAAAATTTGCGCAGCATTGTTTCCCACATTTCCGAATCCTTGCACAATTATTTTGCATTTTTCGGGCAATCCTAATTCTTTTCTAAATGCTTCAAAAACATAAAATCCACCCAGACCCGTAGCTGTATCTCGGCCTTCTGATCCACCATCTTTCAATGATTTACCCGTGATTACAGCACCAGTTTTATCACCAGTTATTTTTTCGTATTCATCTGCCATCCAAGCCATAATCTCTGGCGTTGTATTTAAATCCGGCGCCGGCACATCTTTATGTGGTCCTAAAATATCGGAAAGTTTTTGCATCCATCCACGCGAAAGTCGTTCCAATTCTCCCTTAGATAATTTTTTTGAATCAACTGTTATTCCGCCCTTGCCTCCGCCCATCGGGATTCCAGCTACAGCGCATTTAAGCACCATCCAAAAAGCGAGAGCTTTAACTTCATTTATTTCAGTTTCAGAATGATATCTAATTCCACCTTTATAGGGTCCTAAAGTATTATTGTATTCTACTCGGTATCCTTCAAAAATTTTTATAGAACTATCGTCCATTTTTACCGGTATTGAAATTCTAATGTCTCGATCCGGCTGACGCAGGCAAGCGATTAATCCATCGCCAAAATTTTTAATTTTAGCAACCTTGTCCAATTGCGTCATCGCGTTTTCGAATGCGTTATTCATGTGTTTT
This sequence comes from Candidatus Nomurabacteria bacterium RIFCSPHIGHO2_01_FULL_36_23, assembly GCA_001786745.1. GTDB lineage: Bacteria > Patescibacteriota > Minisyncoccia > Phycocordibacterales > UBA9973 > UBA9973. The sequence continues at coordinate 18,733 of MFTF01000023.1, forward strand.
TTTGCGCTAGCTTCTCAAATAGATTACGCATAATTTAATTGTATAGCTAATCTTTCTAATATGTCTAATTCTGCTTTAGTATTGGCGCCCAAGGCCTCATATGGTTCTATTTCTATGGATTCTATTTCTATTCCTTCCGCCGTTGCTATTTTAATCAAATCGGTAAGATAATATTCTTTTTGCGCGTTGTTATTTTTAAGAGATTCAAGATTTTTCCACAACCAATCTGCCTGAAAAGAGAAATAACACGGATTAACTTCAGTTACTTTTATTTCTTCGTCACTGGCGTCTTTAAATTGAATATCTCTTATAATTTTTCCATTTTTGTCTCTGATAATTCTGGAAAAATTTACAAAGTTAATTCGCCAATCTCTGAAATTTGGCAATTTAACCGTAGCCATCGTAATTTTTTTTCCGGATTCAAGATGTTTTTCGTTTATCTTTTTAATAGTTTGAGCGCTAATAAAAGGATGATCTCCATATAACACCATAACATGTTCCGTATTATTTTTTAAATAATCTTTTGCTAAATTTACCGCATGTCCTGTGCCGAGTTGTAATTCTTGATTTATATAGTGATATTTTTTACTCTCCTCATTGAGCTCTTTTATAACCAATTCTTTTTTATAACCAACCACAATAATTGGATTATTGTCAATGTCTGATTTTGCAACAGATTCTAGAAGATGTTTAATCATGGGTTTGCCTTGAACTTTTACTAAAACTTTCGGCAATTCACTCTGCATTCTTTCACCCTTTCCCGCCGCCAAGATTATTATTTTAGTTTTGTCATTCATGTTTAAGGATTATACACTAAGCTTGGCGCTTTTCAATTTCTTTGATGATCTTCGGAATTTTTTTAAAATCTTCCATTAAAATTTCACGCATCGAACCGTCATAAAGAGCGGCGGCTGGATGATAAAGAGGGAAGAAATATTTTGTGGACATACCTTTAAAAACTTTTATTAATAATTTTCCATGGGCTTGAGAAATTTGGAGAGCGGGAAAAAAATTATTCATCGCATGACGGCCGAGAAAAACAATAACTTTTGGAGAAATTATTTTTAATTCTTCCAAGAGCCATTCTCGGCAAGCGGATTTTTCTTCAGGCAGGGGATCGCGGTTATTGGGTGGGCGATATTTTACTATATTAGTGATGTATATATTTTCTCTTTTTAAATCAATGGCTGACAGCATTTCTTCCAAAAATTTTCCAGCCGCTCCGACAAACGGACGGCCGAGTTGGTCTTCCGAACGTCCTGGCGCCTCGCCAATAAAAACTATCTCTGCTTCGGGACTACCGTCTCCCGGCACCGCTTGCGTCGCGGTTTTTTTAAGTTCACACTGGCATTCTTCCATCCATTTTTTGTTCAGGTTTTCTAATTCTGTTTTTTTGTCCATATAATGATTGTATAAAATTAAAATTTTTTTATCAATTAAAAAAAGTTGACGTATCGGTTTTGAGGTGGTAATCTGATTTTGGAGTCTATTCGCACCATAAAGAAAGGAGAATAATCTTTGCCCACTTCGAATTTAAGTCATTTTGTGGTTGTTCTGTGTTCTTGTTCTTCACCAGATTGTGAAGAAAAAAATACCCAACTGGGGGAATTCTTTAAACAATTCAGGATTACAGCAAAGAAGGTTAGGCAAAAAAAAGCCGAAGCCAGGAGACTTTTGGATCGCGCTCGCCGCCGAATTCTTGATGGTAAAAACCCACTCAGTCTTCCTCTCCTTATTGTTTTTAGTGGTGACGAGGGGAAGAAGATTCTTTGGGCCGGAGCCCGACCGTCCAACGAAGAGCTCGAAAAAGTTGCTTATCTGGCTGGCAATTATGCCTAGCCAGAAAAGAATTATACCCTCGCCGTGATGTGTGTGCGGCGGGGTAGGGCAGGAATGCAATAGTTTTTTAAGCGCCTCGGCACCTCTGGTTTCCGAGGTGTAGTTATTTATAGAGAGGTTTTTTACAAAAGACCGCAATAAAAAATAGAAAATAATTTATCTACTAAACTATCATACATGATATACTAAGAAATTTTAGCAAGAATCATTCTTGCTTGTTACGAATTTGTGACCTTAACGATACCTGACTCAAAACCCTATATAAAGTTCTTCAATGAGCTTGGAAAGATAATCTCTAACTTTGAAAAGCCGTTAAATTACCAAGTTTTACAACAAGAAGCTCTTTCAATCTCTTCCCCTAATGGTATTTAAATGTAGGACTTTATCTTGCAGAGTTTCTAAAAAAATTCTCACCAGGGTCACTTTGTTTATGGTAAGTTTCTCCTTTAGACCAAGCATGGTTCTTGCAATTTGGACAAGTGGCATATCCATCACTTCTAGTATGTAAGCGTATAATGAGGTCATCACTTTCTACACATTTACTACAAAATGGACCGTCAATTGTTCCATTTTCTCTTTTTAACCAATAGCAATTATTCTGGAAATTAGCAGTTTCCTTGAAATGAGTAATGTCTTTTAGTTTTTTATTTTCCTCCTCAAGCTCTGCAATTCTTTTCTGATTATTTAAAAGTGCTTGTTGTGCTTCAAGAATTTGCTGGTATTGTTCAATTTTATCTGCTTCTCTTAGGATTTTAGCAGCAGAGGTTAATCCATTCATTATATCCATATTTTTAATTGTATCATTATTTATAACTTACATTAATATGGTTCATCCACTGTATCCACAGTAGATAAGTTATCTAAGACATCTCCCATCTCGCTATAAGATGACCATGCATAATCTTGAGCTTCTTCAATAATTGAATTAGCGTCCTCAATATTATTATTAGCTTCCTCAAGAGCATATTGATATTCTTCAAGTTGGCTCTCTAAAGAAGAAATTCTATCTTCCAGCATAGCTCTTTTTCCGTTACTTGAACCACCTAATGACCAAGATATTACAAGCAAGAACAGCAGAATACCAGCTATTGTTTTATATGTTGTCTCTTTTTCCATAATATGCATTATACACAATATTGAATTTTTGTTTATGTGTTATAATAAATGTGCTTGTAAATTAAATAACCATCATTTTTTGTCTTTTTATTAAAAAAGATTTCAGGGAAAGACCAGAAATGAAGCAGATGTTCTAAATAATTATTAAAGATTTTTTAGTATAACCTGTAAAGGCTCTACTCAGGAGTAAGTCCCTAGGGATATACTCAAGAGTATAGCCCCAACATTTCTATTCCTTGTCCTTTGAGAGATTTAGTGCTTTGAGAGGTCGCTAGTCGGCAACCAGCAACTAGATTTACAAGTAAATGAGATGGTTAAAGTTGCCCGTCTCATATTGCAACAATTATGGAAACAATAATCCAGTTGTTGCTTGTTTTGCTGATTATCAAAGAAGCAAATAAGCACTAAAGACCTCAGTGGATAATGAAAATACACTCATCAAAACAAGAACTGCTAAATTTATTGGGTATCAAGGATAACTATCTATATCCAAACTTTTCTACTAAATATAAAGAATTTCCAAAACCAAAAAAGAATGGAGGTACTCGCCTGATTAAACCTCCCAATTTTAATCTTAGGAAGATTCAAAGAACCATTCTTGATAAAATACTTTACAGCCACCCTCAACTTGAATGTGTTTATGGATTATCAAAAAATAAAAGCATACTACATAATGCTAAATTTCATCAAAAGAATGTAAGTGCACAATTATTGATTTTAGATATAGAAAACTTTTTTCCTAGCATATCTAAGAAAAGTATACACGGAATATTTAGAAAAATAGGATTTAATAAAGAAAACTCTTCAATACTTACCAAGCTTTGCACTATAGACGGATCTTTGCCTCAAGGTGCACCAACAAGTCCATATTTAGCATCAATGGTTTGTGTAAAGCTAGATAAAGAGATTTTTAATTACTGCAAAAGAAGAGGTTTTGTTTATACAAGATATTTTGATGATATAAGTATTTCCGGAAAGAATATACTAGATAAACATGCCAAAGAAATAGAAAAAATTATTCACAAAAATAGATTCAATTGCAATAAGGAAAAAAGAGAGTTCTTTGATTTCAATACAGATAAAACTATAAACAGTGTCCTTATCAGCAAATCTGGATTATCTGTAAGCAATTCTTACAAGAAGGAAATAGCAGGTATTTATAAAAAACTTCTAGCTGAAGACAGCACTCAAAATAAAAGAATTTTTGCTGGTAAATTTGGTTTCTATTTACATGTTAATAAGAAGGAAGCTGGACAGTTTTTAAAAAAACTAGAAAAAATGAATTTATAGCTTTATTTTATTGTGTATTTAAACCAAATAGCTATTTGGCATAATTTGCATAATACATACTTTTCAGGGGTTTAATTTGGGTTAGTTTGATTGGGTTAAATACTCAACTTTTCCATGTTCCTTTTGTGTCTTAATTATTTAATTAATAAACATCTTTTAGAGCCTTAAAAAGATTTTAGCTTAATTGGCTTAATACACACTTTGCAGAGGTCATTTTTAGTTAGGTATTTTGGGTATAAATCACAGTTTTACAGGTAGATAGAATTAGGTTTAATTCCCAGTTTTCAAGCAGTAGAGAAATTTTGTTAAATTTGCAAAATGAAGCAGTTTTACATGGTTCATTAAAAATCTAGGTCTTTGGGTTAAATACCTATTTTTTCATAGTCCAAATTGTATTTGGATTTTTGGTTAAGTCCTAGTTTTTAGCAACTGGACAGATTTTGATTATTTGATTTTTAATCAATTTTACAAACGTCGCTATCGTCTATGGAATAATAAAGTTCTCTTGAGGATTCATCATTTTCATTGTCATCAGGAGCAATAGCAAAGGCGTGAATGGCCTCTGTTAGTGCATCGGGGCAATTATTTAAGTTTTGGAAAGCTTGAGCTCTTTGAGTCCAGAAATAATAGTCGCAATACCACACTTCACTATCATTCAAGTATTTATCACTAAGTGTGATTACTTCTTTGTACTTTTTTTCTTCCATTAAACGGCGGATATTGTAAATATCATTACTTCTTTTGTTTGGTCTTTCTTCTAAAAGATAATCTTCACATCCGGAAAATTCTTTTGGGTATTGGTCAGCATAATTACTAATTGCACTCTCATACTTTTCCTTACCCACAAGTTCTTCAACTCTTGAATTAAAGTATTCTTTTGCCCATTCAGCCGTATATATTATATTTTGTGTTGATTGAATTGTTTTATCATTCTGATTTAAATATATCAAAAAACCTAGCACTAAAGGAATTATAATCAATACCCACCAACCATATTTTGTAAATTTATTCATTGTTTATTTAAATATACGCCAAGCTTTAATAAATTTTTTCTGAGTCCTTTCTTATCAATTAGTGTGTTAAGTATTTTTAAAATATCCTTCCCGGTTTTCATCGCTTGCTCTGCGTCTTTTTGATTTAATCTTTTTTCTGATAAATACATTTTGTGAGCAATTTTGTTGCGACTTGTTTTGTAATTTTTGAGCATAGACAATAACTTTTGTGTTTCACTAGTCTTTTTCATACATGCTTGGAACATAAATATAAGATTACCGAGCGTCCTTTCGATTAAAGATTCGTTGTATTTCTTATCCCGTAGTGAAGAGTGTAAAAGAACGGTAATTGCAAGTGTTGTTTGAACTTCATTTGTTTGCAAAATAAATTGTCCGAATATTTCATTCTCTGATTCCGGAGCAAATGAAAGTGAGCGATCCTTTATGTTTCTTTCCTTCATTATTGTTTCATTTGATTTTTTTCTTACCATATTTTGTAAATTTATCCATTGTTTGTGGGGTTATCCATTTAAGTTTAATCAATAATTGCCTTGTTTTTTAGGAACACTTAAAATACTTGCCATGTAACTGTGTCTCTGCCAATTTTCCCAAATCGGTCTCTTACTTCTACAGTTGCCCTATGTATGCCTGGGCTATTATATTTGGTTGTATTTACATCCCATTTCTGTACATTCCCTCTGGCACTGAAATTTTCGTCCCAATTAAGACCATCACTATCATCAAGATCAATTCTATATTCAAGTTCGTCATTGTCTGAGTCTGTCGCTTTAGCTGTAAAGAGAAAGGTTGTGCCTGCTAGTGCTGATGTAGGATTCACTGAAAGTGTGACTATTGGTGCTTTGTTTAAAGCTATATTTCTTGCTTTTTTATTTTCCAATATTGGCAAATCGCTAATATTAATAATATTATTAATGCTCTGTATCATTCCTTGGATTTCATAATTTCCTAATTTTACAGCTGTCGGAATTCCCATGACACAAAGATTATTTTTATATCCTGCTATTGCTAATCCGCCAGAATTTCCGCTGTCTATTTTTGCTGTAATAAAATAATTGTAATCGGGATAGGTGCTAGTTGGGTTGTCATCATAAGATGAAATTATGCCATTTGTTACAGTCAAGTTTATTGACGTAACATCACCAGCTTGAGTCTGTGTCGTCGTTTGTGTTGTAGCTGGGAAACCAATAACAAAGACTGAGGTGGCAAGTGGTAAATATTTTGGACAAGAGGTAAAATTTTTATCAACTGAAGGTGGTTCGTCTGACGATTCACTTATAAAGGATATTTTTTTTAATTTAATTATTGCATAATCAACAATGTCATTTATTTCAACTAAGGCGTTATCAATGTCTAAATCGTAAAATACTCCGTTCGATTCTTCTGTATCAGAATTATTTGGATTACTATAGATTAATTGACATCCTTTCGCTCCTTCAATAACATGATAATTTGTTAAAAATTGATAATTACTATCGTATTTCCATATTGATCCCGAACCTGACCAACTATTTCCCTTCCCATCATTACATGAAATATATCCAACATACTCCATGTATTTATTAATGTTACTTATCGAGTTTTCGGTTACGGGCTTTTGTGCTGAATAACTTTGGTATTTTTTTATTCCTAAATATCCTCCGCCTCCCAAAATTAAAACGCCAGTGATAATTGTAATGAAAAGTGGTATTTGAATAAATCCTTTTTTGGTTTTCATTTTATAAAATACTTAATATCTTTTTTATAAATCTTCGCAAAATCTCCCAATTCAATTGCTTCGATCTTCCGCTCGCCTCGTTCAATCTTGGAAAGATACGATTGAGGTCTTTTTAACTTCTTTCCCGCTTCAACTTGCGTAAGTTCCGCCTCAAGGCGAGCGGAACGAAGTTTTTCAAACAATTTCTTGTTTTTTTGCGAATGTTTCTTTGGGTGACTCTACCGGGAATCGCACCCGGATTTAGTGCTTGAAAAGCACTCGTCCTAACTGTTAGACGATAGAGCCAGTCCATTTATCTTATATTATTTTTGAAAAAATCGCAAAAAATTGTTTAGTCTTAGAAAGAACCGTTCTTGCTATTCTCCATAAACATTGCCTTTCCGCTAGGAAAGACCAAATGGAGTTCCCAAGCGACGGTGAAAAATTATTTGTAGTCACAAAGCATACACTTGAGCAAGGGGAGTCCTTGCTCACTTGCTCAGCCATCCGCGCGGGCTTCGGCTTTTTGTTTTGGCGAAATTTGTACTAACTATTTTCAGTTTGAGAACCTGTTTCCTGTTCAACAATCGGAGTAATATTTGAGTCCGGGGTAAT
>MFTF01000024.1 GCA_001786745.1 Candidatus Nomurabacteria bacterium RIFCSPHIGHO2_01_FULL_36_23
CAAAACCTTTCTTGTATTGAGCTTGTCGAATGTATTGATTTATTTTCATATTTTTTTTGTTAAATTTATAAAATAACTACTACTTGTTAAGCATTGTTCCAGTCATCTTTAGAAATTCCAGCTTGACGTAAGATTTCAGCGATTAAAGATTTTGATATATCACTTTTATGTAGATTGGGAATATGGATTTTTAAACTTTTCTTTTCCATAAACAAATGCTTACCTCCGGCATATGGACCAGTAAAACCGAGATGTTTAAATTTAATTACGAGATGTTTAAACGAAATATTTTTAAGCATAAGCCCTTTCTCTAATAGGCATTTTGAAATTTACTCTTGTGGAAAAACCTGGAATATTTTTCTTTTCCCTAATATGCAAAAACATCCACTCCTCCAGAACTTCCGCTAATTCTTCTCTACATTTTTCCAATGTTTTAGCATTTGCCCAGACACCCCTAATTGATGGTATTTCAGCAAAAAAGGTACCGTTTTTAAGCAGTTTATATTTTGCCATTTTAAGTTTTTGCTCAATGAATTTTGACATCATATACGTCAAATATACACCAACAATCAAAACAAAGCAACTTCTTCAATTGAAAGTCTCTCCTTGATTTGTTGAACGGGAGAGTTCATGAATTATTTTGTGAATTTAAAAGTGGAAAGAATTTTATCAAGTTTATTCCAAATAGTTTGTTCTTCAAATTGATTCATTATTCTTAAGCCCAGACCTTGTAAATCATTAAAAGTATTTAATCGCTCAATGAGATCATAACAATTCCCGTTATAAAATGCACGATATATTTTTTCTTGAACAAAAGTACCTGCGGCAGCGCCACTATCCCCGCCTTCGACAAACGTAACACCGTTGATTATTTTTTTCCCAGGCGGTCGCTCGCCAGACACTGGATTTGAATATGTTATAGCACGACACTCTGTTTCTGTTTTGCTAGACAGAATATTCACGTAGAATTGTGCTGACCCAAAATCTGTTTTAGGCATTAGTATTTTATTATCATAAGAAACAAAAATCTCTGCTTCATTGTTCACGTAAAATTTTTCATCTAGCAAATAGCTAAATTCGTAGCCATATTTTTCGTTTGTATATGTTTTCAAATTTGAAGTATTGGTTTGTGGAGATGTAAGTATGGGTATTTTTACAGAAGCTACTTCTGTAGGGGTACTTTCTTTGTTATACTTGTCTATTGTAGTAATTCGGTAATAAAGTATCGTTGCGTCTTTAGGAAAATCATAATCCACTGCTGCATGAGCGCTTTGTGGGTATTTTTCAGAAATAATTTGCCAATCTTTTTGGTCTGTTGAACGGTAGATATTAAAGTAATCTGCAACACTATAGTCCCAAATTATTTGAACATATGGTTTCTCTCCAACATAATAAGTGACAGCGGGAGCCAACTGGATAACTACATTATTTGCTTTTTTAGACCAAGCAAAGTATCCCCCGATGGCGACAAGGAGAATAACTGCCCCAATTAAGATGACACTTGCAAAACCTTTCTTGTACTGAGTTTGTCGAATGTATTGATTATTTTTCATTTTGTTTTAAATTAATTAATAATAAGCTTATAAATTATAGTTGATTTTGAGCTTGACATATATTATTGCTTGGTATATACTATCATCACTTTTGGGAATTTCCCACGGCCCCTCGCAAGAGGGGAATTTTTATTTAAGGACAATATAAATTCTTAAATTTATCCTTTACATTATGCATTTCAACAGCATCAAGTTCGCCTATTTTCGAAGATAATCTTTTATAATCCAATAATCTAGCCTGGCTTAATATTACTACACTTTTTACACTGCCTAGTGTTATCTGAACATACCAACTACCCTTGCGATCTTGAGATGAAGTGGGAATACCCATAAAAGTAGATTTGGAAAGTTTCCTAAAAATTAAAACTGGTCGAGAAAATAAATTACTTTTGCCATTTATTTCACTGCCGACATTTTCGCCCAAACTACACCACCAAATTTCTCCTTCTTTGAATAAGGGTGGTTTATGTTTATTACTGTGTAATTTTTCCTTAAGCTTTATCCACTCAAGAAATTTTTTTACCATATTCATATATTATAAATTATTTCTCCACTACGGGACCAAGTTTATTCTTGAACCCAGTTCCGGCCGGAATTAATCGTCCAATTATAACATTTTCTTTCAACCCTCTGAGAGAATCCACTCCGCCTTTGATGGCATTTTCAATCAGAACGCGGTTGGTGTTTTGGAACGATGCGGCCGAGAGCCAGCTCTTGGTGCGCAACGACACTTCCGTAATGCCAAGCACTACCGTTTCCGCTTTTGCTTGCCCCGCCGTGGCGTGGGCTTCTTTCGCGCCCAATTTTTCAACTCTCATGTTTTCTTCTATAAAACTGGTATTTTCAACTATATCGCCGATAGAAAAATTAGTCTCGCCCGCGTCTTTTATTTTTCGGCGAGAAAACATCTGACGAATAATTATTTCCGTGTGTTTTCTGGAAATTGAAGCGCTTTGGAGCTCATAAACTTTGTTTATTTCTTGAATTATATATTCTTCAACTAATTCTTTATTTCCTAATCTGAATATTTCAGCAATATCGGCTGATCCATCAGTCAAAAGCTGACCTTTCTTAACCTGATCACCTACTTTAACTATCGGCACTCTGCGAAACGCTATATTGTATTCTATTTCGTTTAACTTACCGTCAACTTTAGTATCGGAAAGAACTTTTAGAATTTTTTCCCCGCCTGCATCGGCTGTGCTGAAAGCACTGCGGACGGGTTTTCCATCTTTTTCTTTAATTTCAATGACTTCACCATCAGTTTCAGAAATAATTGCGGGATTCTTTGGAATTCTTCTTTCAAAAATTTCTTCAACGCGCGGCAATCCTGTCGTTATGTCAGTACCAGCCACACCTCCAGCGTGAAATGTGCGGAGTGTAAGCTGAGTACCCGGCTCCCCTATCGCTTGAGCCGCAATAATACCTACGGCTTCACCAAGCTCTACTAAATGATTTCGCCCTAAATCAAGTCCGTAACAGTTAACGCAAAGACCATGCACAGTACGGCAGGTGAGAGGAGAGCGAACGAATACTTGGCTAAAACCGGCTCCTTCAATATTATGCGCTTCTTCTTTGGTAACTAAAAATCCTCTCTTGTAAATCACTTTACCATTTTTATTTTTAAGATCTTCTGCGAGTACTCGTCCACGAAGATTTTTTGAAAGTGGAATTTCAATTCCAGAAATATTTTCTCTGGTAATCATTTTTCCCTCCTTCGTGCCACAATCTTCTTCAGTAATAACTACGTCTTGCGCAACATCAACCAATCTTCGAGTTAAATATCCAGCCTTGGCGGTGTTGAGCGCAGTATCCGATGCGCCTTTGCGAGCGCCGTGAGTAATAACGAAATATTCAATCGGAGAAAGACCCTCTTGATAACAAGGAATAATAGGAAATTCCAGTGTCTTACCTTGGTTATTTTGAATAAGGCCAATCATTCCAGTCATTTGTATCAAAGAACTCATTGTACCTCTAGCTTTCGAAGTAAATAAATCATAAGTAGAACTATTTTTTTTAAGTGTGTTCGGCAAAACTTTTTCCAAATTTTTCTTAGTATGTGTCCAAATTTCAATGATTTTTTGATATTTTTCTTCCTCAGAAAGAAGACCGTCATTCCATTGTGATATGATTTCTTCTTCTAGTTTCTTGCCTTTTTCTATAATAGCTGGTTTTTCGGCAGAAACATTAACATTATCCAATCCCCAAGTAGTGCCAGAAACAGTGGAGTATTTGAAACCAAATGCTTTAATTTTATCCAAAATTAAAGGTGTATTGCCCACTCCGCTGTGAATAATAAGCTCGTCCAAAAGTGAAGATAATCTGTCTTGTGTCATTTCTTCATTCACATAATGGAAGTCATTGGGTAAAATACTATTAAAAAGCAATTTACCCACAGAAGTTTCAAAAATACCCTCATTAAATTTTTTGTATTTTTGCGTATTAGTCGAGAGAACTTTTATCTTCGCGCGTAGAGACACAACTCCGTAGTCATGAGCAGTAATAGCGGTATTGGGATTTGAAAAGTATTTCCCCTCGCCAATCTCCCCATCAACTGATTTTGTCATCCAATAAGCTCCAAGCACCATATCCAATTTAGGATTTACAATTAGATCCCCATTTTGCGGTTTAAGTAAGTTTTTATTTGAAGCCATTAATTCTTTGGCTTCCCATTGCGCTTCCCCTAAGAGAGGAACATATACGGCCATTTGGTCTCCGTCAAAATCAGCATTAAAAGCCTGACAAACAAGAGGGTGCACCTGAATGGCATTTCCTTCAATTAGAATTGGGTTGAAAGCCTGAATACCTAAACGGTGAAGAGTGGGCGCGCGATTCAAAAGAACATATTTTCCTTCTATAACTTCCTCCAACATTGCCCAGACTTCTCCCGTGCGTTCCTCGATAAGTTTATTGGCTCCGCGAATATTGAACGCTAACTCCGCCTGCAAAATTTTAGAAATTACGAATGGTCTAAAAAGCTCCAAGGCCATATGTTTTGGCAATCCGCATTGGTTGAGTTTAAGTTCTGGCCCGACAACAATAACTGAGCGACCCGAATAGTCCACTCGTTTTCCGAGTAAATTTTGACGAAACAGACCTTGTTTGGATTTCAAATTATCAGAGAGTGATTTAAGCGGACGTTTTTGAGATTGACTCATCGCCGCGCTGTCATTTTGCTTGGCAATTGAGTTATCAATCAAAGCATCTACTGCTTCTTGAATAATTCTCTTTTCATTTCGCAAGATTACGTCTGGAGCATTAATTTCTTTTAACTTTTTCAAACGATTATTTCTGTTTATAACTCGACGATAAAGATCATTTAAATCAGATGTGGCGTGTCGGCCTCCGTCAAGCGCGACCATTGGGCGAAGCACTGGCGGAATAACGGGAATAACAGTTAAAAACATCCATTCCGGTCGAATTCCAGCATAAGTCATAGCGCGAATGAGAGAAAGTCTTTTCTGTAATTTCTCTTTTTCAGCCACGCTTGCTTTTTCGATCATTTTTTCAGTATGAGTTTTTAATTTATTTAAATCCAAATTTTTAAAAATAGAATAAATTGCTTCAGCGCCAATATTAGCCTCAAAACAAGTCCCGTATTTCAAGGAATAATGATGAAAGGAAATTTCGTTTAAAACTTTACCTTCATAAATTTCTCCAATTTCTTTTTTAGTAACAGAGAGTAAGGTTTTTAATTTTTCCCGAGTATCATCGTCGGTTGCATTTTTTAATTTAGCTTTATATTCTTTATCTAAACCTTGTATAACCCTATCTTTCTCGTCCTCGTGAACTTTGGTAATTATATATCCAGCAAAGTAGATTACCTTTTCAAGATCCGAAACCGATATATTAAGCAAAATACTCATGCGAGAAGGTACTCCCCGCAAAAACCAAATATGCGACACGGGAGTGGAAAGCTCAATGTGTCCCATTCTTTCACGTCTGACAATAGAGCGAGTAACCTCCACTCCGCATTTTTCACAAATAATATCTTTATAACGAATCCGGCGATATTTTCCACAGTAGCATTCATAATCTTTTTCCGGTCCAAATATCTTCTCGTCAAAAAGGCCTCCGCGTTCAGACCTGCCCGTGCGATAATTTATTGTTTCCGGCTTGGTAACTTCCCCAAAAGACCATTCCTTGATTTGAAGCGGAGATGCAAGCCGTAATGCAATGTGATCAAATTCAGTTGTATTTAAGGTTTTCATATGTTTTTATCTATTATTAATAAACTTTCTGCTAATAACATTTTTCATATCTAGTAATTAATAAAACTTGAACCAAAAATAAAATTAGAAAACCAGAAAAGAAATCCGAAGGTCATTAATAATAAAATTAAACTCACACATTCTTTTAATATTTCAATTTTTTTAGAATCTTCTATTTTATTAGAATACAAAACATATATTCCATAAATCAAACCGAGGACAGGCCAAGTACCAAGAACTATAACCACAATAGGAATAATAACTACCCATCCTAAGATAGTTTTTTCTCTTAACCTTTTTAATAATGTTTCTATATTTTTAAAGCTTGACATATATTTTGAATTTGTTATACTTAAATCACAAATTGCCATTCGGCACGACTCCGCTTCGGCGGAGGTAAAAACTGGAAAGGCTCAAGGAAATAAATTCTTGAGCTTTTTCTTTATGTCTTTTAATCCATCATCAGTTATTTTCCCAGCAAGATGACTTAATCTTTTTGAATCAATTAAACGCATTTGAGATAAAATTATTGATCCTTTAATCTCTCCAGAATTTATGGAAACATGGAACTGATCGTCTTTAACCTTTGAAGTTACTGGAAGTCCATAAAACACACTTTTGTTAAATTTTCTTAAAATTAAAACAGGTCGCAGATAATTTTTACCTTTGCCGTCTTCTTCACTGCCGATATTTACACCAAGAGCACACCACCATATCTCACGCTCAGAGAATAAAGGTGGCACATCTTTGTTATGTGTTTCTTTTTTTATTTTATTCCAATCATCAAAATCTTTTTGATTATTTTTCATATTTTTAATTCTTTCTTTCGTTATCCTTTCCTTTTTCTCCATATTTCATCAAATTCACATCCAGAGCAAGGCCTCGCAGATAATTTAAAAGCACATTAAATGACGCCGGAGAATTTGGCGGTTTGATTGTTTCATTCTTGATAATAGAATCAAAAGTAGCGGAACGTCCCAATATATCATCGGACTTTATGGTAAGCATTTCACGCAATGTATAAGCCGCACCATACCCTTCTAGCGCCCAGACTTCCATTTCTCCAAATCTCTGTCCTCCGCCTTGAGCTTTTCCGCCAAGAGGTTGCTGGGTAATAAGCGAATAAGGTCCGATTGAACGCATATGAATTTTATCTTCCACCATATGATGAAGCTTCAACATATACATATAGCCGACAGCCACATCTTGCTCGAATGCTTCTCCGGTACGTCCATCAAAAAGTTTTAATTTGCCATTTTCCGGAAGCCCGGCTTTTTTTAATTCTTCTTTTATTTCTTCCTGTGTTGCTCCCAAGAATGGCGGAACAATGGCTTGATATCCCAGACTATTGGCCGCCATGCCAAGATGCATTTCAAATATTTGCCCCAAGTTCATACGAGAAGGAACACCGAGAGGCGAAAGTATAATATCAATGGGCGTACCATCTGCCGTATAGGGCATATCTTCTTCTGGAAGAATCGTTGAAATAACTCCCTTGTTTCCGTGCCGTCCGGAAAGTTTGTCTCCAACTGAAATATTCCTTATTTGCGCAACTTCAATTACAATCTTCTTAATAATTCCTGCTTCAAGTGAATGTCCAAGATCACGAGAGAAAATTTTTATGCCGATAATGCGTCCGCGCTTGCCGTGCTCCATGCGCAACGAGGTGTCTTTCACATCACGCGCTTTTTCGGCAAAAATTGAACGCAGTAATCTTTCTTCCGGGGTAAGTTCAGTCTCACCTTTTGGAGTAATTTTACCGACTAAAATATCATTTTCTCTAACTTCCGCCCCAATACGAACGATACCATCTTCGTCCAAATCCTTAAGTTTAAGTTCTCCCACATTGGGTATATCACGAGTAGTAATTTCAGGTCCAAGTTTGGTATCACGAACTACACAAGTAAATTCCTCAAGATAAACACTGGTGAATTTGCTCTTTTTTACAAGACGTTCAGAAACAATTATCGCATCCTCATAAGTTGACCCAGACCAAGACAAAAAAGCCACAAAAATATTCTGCCCCACTGAAATCTGTCCGTTCATCGTGCTACTAGTATCTGCTAACACGGCTCCTTTCTTTACTCTATCGCCTACGTTCACGAGCGGTCGTTGGTGGAAAACGGCAAAGTTATTATTTCTCAGAAAATTAACAAGCGGATAAGTTTTTTCCCCGCCTGCGCTGGCGGGAGATTTTCCCTCGGCCGTAGCCCCTTGGTCATAGCTAGACGGGCGAGGCTTATGGGCAAGTCCTTTAATAATTATTTTTTTAGCATCTAAATATGAAACAATGCCTTCTTCTTGCGCTATTAATAATCTTCCTGAATCTCGTGATGCTAATTCTTCAATACCGGTTGCCACTAGTGGCGCTTCAGGGAGCACACAAGGTACGGCTTGTTTTTGCATATTGGATCCCATCAAGGCACGGTTAGCATTATTATGCTCCAAGAAAGGAATCATGGAAGTTGCTAAAGAAAAAGCTTGATTCGCCGCGACATCAATAAAATCAACTTCATTGCGGGAAATAGCGCCCGGTTCTGTTTTAATTCTGGCCTCCACTTTTTCTTCCATGATTTTTCCATTCTCGTCATAGGGGATACCGGCATGCGCAATGTTATATTTTTCTTCCTCCAGCGCGTTCAGATAAACTATTTCATCAGTAATTTTTCCATTTTTTACTTTTATATATGGAGTTTCAATAATTCCAAATTCATTTATCTTTGCATAAGTGGAAAGATGCAAAATAAGTCCAATATTGGGTCCTTCTGGAGTATGAATCGGGCAAACTCTTCCATAGTGACTTGGATGCACATCACGAACTTCAAGTCCCGCGCGCTCGCGCGTCAAACCTCCGGGTCCGAGCGCCGACAGAAGACGAATGTGTTCAGTTTCGGCAAGCACATTTTCTTGGTTCATAAATTGTGAAAGCTGATTAGTAGTGAAAAATTCTTTAATGCGAGCTTGAAGCGGGCGTTGATTTATAATTTGAATGGGCATTGCGGTATTAACATCAATAATGGACATTCGGTCTTGAATATTTCTTTTGATTTGCATCATACCGGTACGCACTTTTTGTTGAAGTATTTCTCCGACAAACCGCACACGTCTCTGTCCAAGATGGTCAATGTCATCCGCCTGCGCTCCCGGAGTATTATTCAAAGTCATAATGTGCATTATGACTGTCACTAAATCTTCTTTAGAAATAGTTCGGCGAGCCAGTGTCTCTTCATCCATCGATTTCTCAAAGCGTTTATTAAATCTAAAACGACCGACTGGAGAAAGATCATATCTCTCAGCGGTAAATAAGGAATTGATGAATTCTTTCGCATTGTCAACTGTCGCCATATCCCCATCCCTTAAACGTTTATAGATATCAATATATGAATCATTTAAACTCTTGGCTGTATCTTTTGATAAGCAAGCTTTTATGGTTTCTTCAAAAATGGGATTTTTGTCAAATGCCTTTAATATCATCTCGTTATTTTCATAACCCATAGCGCGAAGCAGTGCCGTCGCCGGGAATTTTCTCTTTTTGTCTATTCTGACATAAATGCCATTGTCGGATTCGGATTCTATCTCTATCCACACGCCGCGAGCTGGAATAATTTTTGCGCCAAAATATCTATTACCCTTGCTTTCAGATTCAGTAAAAAAAACTCCGAAGCTTCTGGCAAGTTGCGGCACGATAACGCGCTCCACTCCATTTATAATAAAAGTCCCGTGCGGAGTCATTAGAGGAAACTCGGACATAAAAATTTCCTGCTCTTTTACAGTGCCTAAAATTTTATTTGTTAATTTCACCCGAACCTTCAGAAGCCCTTGAAAGGAGAGTTTGTTTATTTTAGTATTGTTTTCATCAGATTTAGAATTACTAAGGGAAAAAGACATGAATTCAAGCTGAAATTTTTTCCCGGAATAATCGGAAATCGGGGAAAATTCTTTAAAAACTTCACTAATACCTTTTTCTATCAGCCACGAAAAAGATTTCAGTTGAGCTTCAATTAAATTTGGAAATTCTATAAGAGGTTTTTTATATTTTGAAAAATATTTCTTCGGACGTTTCGTTTCTATTTGCATATTTGGTTAAACCCAAGAGAGTCGCAAAAAATAAAAGAAAAACAAACAAAAAAATGCTTTTCTTTAGCTTCTTATTAACTTACTTCGGATACTTTTTAAATTAATGCTTTTTACAGCCTTATAATAAAAACGGAGATTGCATCCGATACTCAATCAATGAATCTCAAACAGCCTACTCCTTTAAAAATTTTTGTCAAATATGAGTTGGGGATTAAACTAGTAAGTAATATTGTATTTTGATATACTTTTTCTATGGATAAATTTGAAGCTTTTCCAACTGGCAAGAAACGTAAGGAAATAGTTGAACAGACGGTAAAAAAAGCTGTTCATTTTAAAGATAGTGCAGAAATAGAAATAATAGATTTTGAACGTTATACTTGGATAGATTCTCCTTTAGAAGGGAGTGGAATGGTTGGACAAGGTCTTGATTTTGGTTCTTCATTTAAAGATGTTTTACCAAAGAGAGAAATAAGTCTTAAGAACTATATTGAAACAATTCTTCAAAAAAGGAAAGGAAGAGCCATTGGTGTGGAATTTGGTGGGGTTGGGTTAAGATTATTTAATGGATTTACGCCTGGTTTTTTTGCCAAATCTATTGCGGTTACTCTGGCAGATCACCGAAGATGGAAATTGAGGTTATCTGAATTAAAAGAAAGGGATAGAAAAATACATCATAAAGTATTAGAGGGTAATATTTTTGACCTCAAGACTTATGAATCTTTAAATCAATATTTAGATAATAAGAAAGTAGACTTGATAATAGAGCGTATGGGACAGGGTCTAGAATTTGTCCCCACTGAACCATATACAGTAAGTAAGATTTTACAAATTTGGTATGACTTACTCCGTGAAGGAGGAGTTATGTTTGTACAGACACCTGTTGTGTTTAATAATCTTTTAGAAGCTTGGGTTATTAAAATTAAAAACGAATTTAAAGGTGTAATTGAAATAGAATATCAGAAAGGAAAAAAGGATAACGATGCTTATATCCCCTGTAGCGCTTTTCGACTCCATAAACTACCTAGGGCACCTAACGAATTACCATTTCTTGATTCAAGAACTGTAACAAAAATTCCTAAAGCAAACTAAAAACTAATTAACGTCCTTAGTATATTATATATGGTATGTTAAGAAATTACTTTTTTGTTTCCATTCTTCTTTTTTTTACAATTGCCGGAAAGCAGAACTTTTGGAACCTTGTGGTTTTGTAATTATTATTTTTCCAATTTTTCCGCATATGCTAGAATCTTAGAAAAATTCTAAATGAAAATATTTCTTTAATTTTTCATCTCGTAAAATACTTTCTACAGTTAAAATTTCCACATATTTTCCTAATCCAAAGAAATCAGTAATAAAAATTATTTCATCTTCACAGGGATAAGGATAAATCCAGGCAGATTTTTGAAATTGGAAAAAATTTAACTTTTTTAAATGGAAACGCAATGCCTCCCTTCCTTTTGTAAATCTCATAGGAATATCAAACATAACCAGTCGCCATTTACCGTCCCATTTCTTGGACTTCTTAATTTCAATAAGCTCAATATCAAAAGCTCTTAATCTAGCTTGGCCTTTTTTAGTAATTTTTACGACTACTTTTCCATTCTTGTCGGCAATGTATTCTATAAGTTTTTGACGATAAAGATGCGTAATTGAGTCAGTTATTTGTTTTTTACTAAAATGCCTGGAGGTTTTAAACTGCTTGAAAACTTGCACGGCATTACCCATAGCGGCCGCAATGAAAACGAGCATCGGAATTGATGCAACAGCAAACACGCATAAAGCAACTTTTGTTATTTTTGCTTTTGGTGTTCCGGAATCCAGAAATTCTTTGAATCTTGAAATATATTGATTCTCCATATTGTGAGTAATTCTAGCATATGCGGAAATTATTCACAAGGAAAGAAAAATAACAACTACTTATGTTTTTTCCATTCTTCTATTTTTTTGTGATTGCCTGACAGCAATACTTTGGGGACTCTGTAAATTTTTAGCTTCTTGCCCCGCCCTGGCGGGGTGTAGTTCAAAATTTCTGGACGAGTATAGACTTCGCTGGTTGAAATTCGTTCTTCTTCCAAAGATTCATATTTGCCTAAAACGCCCGGAATTTGACGAGAAATGGAGTCAATTAAAACCATTGCCGGGATTTCTCCACCAGTCAACACATAATCTCCTATTGAAACTTGTTCAGCATGCAGTATTTTTTGCACCCGCGCGTCTATGCCCTCATAACGCCCGGAGATCATCACCATGTCTGTATAATTCTTTGCAGATTTTTTTGCATAATTTGTATCAAACTTTTTACCAGACGGAGAAAATAAAATTATTTTAATTTTTTTACTTTTTATTTTTCTCACAGCCGAAGCAATTGCTTTGAGAAATAATTCTGGTCGTAAAACCATACCCGGTCCTCCGCCATAAGGTCTGTCATCCACGCGTCTCTTCGGCTCGCAGAAATCCATAGGATTATAAAATTTTATTGAAATAAGTTTATTCTTTATCGCTCGTCCAACAATGGACTCTTTTAAATAAGAATCAAACATCTCGGGGAAAATTGTAATTATATGAAAACGCATATTTATATTGTAACAAAAAATCCCCTGAGGGGGATTTTTTGTTTAGATTCCTTTCAAGTCCTCCATCGCTTGGTCCACAGTCTTAAGCGAATTGGGAGAGATTTCAGATCTCTCAGGTCTGATGCTTCCTTCCGGCTCGTTTATCTTTAAGTTCACTCGAGCATTATTTTTCATGCCAATAATTCGGAGCAAAGTACGAATAGCTTTGGCGGTGTTTCCCATTCTTCCGATAATCTTGCCCATATCGGCAGGATTTACAGTAAGCGAGATAAGCACGCCCATTTCGTCAACAGTACGATCAATTTTTACATCATTCGGATTGTCAACAAGAGCTTTTACTATATATTCCAGAAATACCTTGTCAGCGTCTTGCATAGTGTTTCAGAATTATTTTAATTTTTTAATGTTGAGGCAGTTTTACGACCTGATATACTGCTTTATCTGTATTATACTTCACCGCCGTGGCAGAGCAAGCTATTTTTTAGCTTTTAATTCCTTCTTTTTAATTGTCGGTTTTTTCTTTGGCAATACATTTATTTTCTTGCCTTCTATAACCTTATCATGCACCAAAAAATTATGCATCGTATTTGAGCATTTTGCGCCTTTAGATATCCAATACTTTATTCTATCATTTTCTAAATTCTTCTCTCCTGCTTTAGGATTGTAAGTGCCAAGTATTTCCAAAAATCTTCCACTTTTGGTGCTGTTTTTTGAATCAGTCAAAACAACCCGAAACGCTGGATCATTTTTTCTACCTATTCTCTGAAGTCGTATTTTCAGCATAAAATGATTTTAACATAAAAAATTTTAAAAGCAACACTATATTATTTTTATGTTATATTTAAACTAATGAAACTACAAATTAACAAATTGGAAGGCCTCGCCCGTAAGTCTCGCCCGTCTGGCTATGGTCGAGGGGCTATGGCCGAGGGCGTTATCTCTATTTCCTCTAAGGGTACTGGATATGTAAAAATTCCAGAATTAAAAGAAAACCCAGAAATTGATTTTAGGCATTTAAACACTGCGCTTCATGGAGATATGGTAGAAATAGTCCTTCACCAAAAAGTAAGAGGTAGACAAACCGCCGAAGTGTCAAGAATAATAGCGCGAGTAAAAATAGGTTTCGCGGGCGTTTTGGAAACAGAACCCAGCTTAGAGGTCTTGCCTCTACTGAGAGGCAAGACCTCTAAGCTATTTTTTCTAAAGCCTGACGATATTAAAATGTACACGGATATTTTAATTCCTGAAAAAATGCTGAACGGCGCCAAGGTGGGCCAAAAAGTTTTTGTGGAAATAATTTCGTGGAAAGATTCTCGCAAGGCGCCAGAAGGAAAAGTGATTAAAATTTTAGGAAAACCGGGAGATAATGACACGGAAATGCGCGCAATCGCAATGGAAAAAGGTTTTGATTCAGAACTTCCCCAAAAAGTAAAAGACGAGGCAAGAGAAATAAAAAAAAATGGAATACAAAAAAGTGATTATATGGGACGTCGGGATTTCAGAAAAACCTTTACTTTCACTATTGACCCCTCGGACGCAAAAGATTTCGATGATGCAATATCATTTAAAGAAGTTAGAAACAACCTTGCCCCTGGCGGGATAAGCTATGAAATTGGTATTCATATCGCAGATGTTTCGCACTATGTAAAAATTAACAGTAGGCTGGACATTGAAGCGAGCAGGCGAGGAACTTCAGTGTATTTGGTGGACAGAACAATACCCATGCTTCCAGAAGAACTTTCAAATGATTTATGCAGTTTAATACCCCACAAAGACCGACTTACAATGAGCGCAGTTTTTATTATGGATAAAAATGCTAAGGTGAAAAATGAATGGTATGGGCGCACTGTAATACATTCTCAAAAAAGATTGACTTATGAAGAAGCGGAGGAATCCCTCGGCTATAGACCGGCCACGGATGAGGCAATTAAAATCGCTTCATCGACGATCCGTCGAAAAGACGGAAATCTTAGCGATCCTTTCCAAGAAGCATTATTTACCCTTAATAATTTAGCAAAAAAATTAAGCAAAAAAAGATTCACCCAGGGCGCTATGTCGCTTGATCAAGAAGAAGTAAAATTTATACTGGATAAAAATGGAATACCAATAAAAGTGATAAAAAAAGAATGTGGTGATTCAAACAGATTGATTGAAGAATTTATGCTTCTGGCAAATAAAAAAGTGGCAAAATTATTATCTCCCCAA
Source organism: Candidatus Nomurabacteria bacterium RIFCSPHIGHO2_01_FULL_36_23 (assembly GCA_001786745.1). Lineage (GTDB taxonomy): Bacteria > Patescibacteriota > Minisyncoccia > Phycocordibacterales > UBA9973 > UBA9973. The sequence continues at coordinate 14,620 of MFTF01000024.1, forward strand.
AATATTAAAGGAATTAAAAATGAAAATATATCCATATATCGCATACATGATTTACCTAGTAAAGAAAAAATGACCGATTTAGCATTTTTTCTTCGAAGTTTGGGATATAAAATAACACTCACAGACGGGCTCATCCCATCGTCTGAAATAAATAAATTATTGGAAAACCTAAAGGGTAAAGATGAAAAAGACACGATACATCGCGCGATCATTCGTTCAATGGCCAAAGCGATTTATTCTACAAAAAACATCGGGCATTATGGTCTAGCTTTTGAACATTATACTCACTTTACTTCCCCGATTAGACGATACCCGGACATAATAGTGCATAGACTGCTTAAAAATTTTCTGGCTGGGAAAAAAGTGGGCAAAGAAAAAATTATGGAATATGAGAAGATTGCGGAACTTTCGTCTGAGCAGGAAAAACGCGCTTCGGACGCCGAGCGAGTTTCTGTTAAATATAAACAAGTTGAATATATGTCAAAACGATTAGGAAAAAATTTTGAAGGAGTCATAAGCGGAATAACGCAGTGGGGTATTTATGTGGAAGAAATAGAAACCAAATGCGAGGGCTTGGTGCGAGTGCGAGACATGAATGATGATTTTTATATTTTTAATGAAAAAAAACTAGAATTAGTCGGGCAGAAAAAAAAGAAAAAATATCGCTTGGGTAACCGTGTTAAAATAAAAGTAAAAGAAGCTGATTTAGAAAGAAAAACAATAAATTATACTTTAATATAAATTATGCTAAGCCAAAAAGTAAAATTAGGGTTTTGGATTATGCCTCCCGTTGTTATTGGTATTTTTTTGGCATCATTTATTTCACCTCTTTTATCTGTCAATCTAAAAAATACCAACACCAACGTAGCAACAATACTGGATGCTAGCGCAAAAGAAGAAACTCAACCCACATATTTTTATTTTACAAAAAACTCAACAATAGAACCTAAAATTTCAGCAAATGCATACCTCGTCGGCGACTTAAATACAGGCGAAGTAATTCTGTCAAAAAATCAAAATCAAAAATTACCAATTGCTTCAATTTCCAAACTTATGACTGCGTTAGTCTCTACGGAAATAATCGACCAAAACAATACCGCGCAAGTAAGTAAAAAAGCGTTAAATACCGAAGGGAGAAATGGCGGTTTGAAAATAGGAGAAAAAATAAAAACTATGGATCTTATATATCCTCTGCTTTTAGAATCAAGCAATGATGCGGCAGAAATAATTGCAGAGCATTTCGGACGAGACACTTTTATAAAAAAAATGAATCAAGAGGCAGAAAAATTAAAAATGTCCCTTACTTCATATGAAGACCCCAGCGGACTTTCTTCAAAAAACCAATCAACTGTTTCTGATATTTTTAAATTAGTTGGGTATTTGAATCAACAAAAACAGAATTTACTCCAAATTACAACGAAACGGAGTTATTCAACTAAAAAACACACTTGGTCAAATATCAGCCAATTTACGGGGGAAAATGGCTATATTGGCGGTAAAAGCGGATACACAAATGAAGCGTTGCAAACAGTTGTTTCACTTTTTTCTCTGCCTCTTGCTGAAAAAGGAAATCGCCCCATCGCTATTGCGCTTTTGTCAAGTAAAGATCGCTATAAAGATGTGGAAAACATTTTGAAATATTTAAAGAAAAATATCTATTATGGCGGAGAAGCAGATGCTAGTACAGATTGGGTCAAAGAAAAAGTGGGAATACCAGAGATTAAAGATCCTGATTTTGTAACACTTATTTTTGCGGGCGACATAATGCTTGATCGGGGAGTTAAAAATTCTGTAATAAAAAATTTCAACGGTGATTATTCAGCGCTTTTTGAAAAATTGGAAATATTAAAAAAATCCGACATTGCTTTTGCTAACTTAGAAGGAACAGCATCGGACAAAGGGACAGATGGAAAAAATTTATATTCTTTTCATATGGATCCTTCAGTAATCCCCGCTTTAGCTGGCGCGGGCGTAGATATTTTATCAGTTGCCAATAATCATGTTGGGGATTGGGGAGCTAGTGCTTTCGTCGATACTTTAGCAAGACTAAAAGAGAATGAAATACTCTACACCGGGGGAGGAAACGGTAGTATTGAGGCCGAAACACCAATAATTATTGAAAAATACGGAATAAAAATAGGATTTCTCGGTTTTTCGGACAAAGGACCGGATTGGATGAAAGCAACAGAAAATCAAGCAGGAATTTTGTTGACAAGTAGTCCGCGTTTTGATGAAATAATAAAAAAAGCTAGCGCTAAAGTTGATTACCTTGTTGTCTCGTTCCACTTTGGTGAAGAATATCAGGCAAAACATAATGCAAGACAAGAATATTTAGCCCATAAAGCAATTGACGGCGGCGCAAAAATCATAATCGGTACGCATCCGCATGTAATAGAAGATACGGAAGTTTATAAAAATGGCTACATCGCCTATTCTCTTGGAAATTTTATCTTTGACCAATCTTGGAGCGAGCCAACAATGCAGGGAATGTTACTTAATGTAAAATTAAATAGAGATGGAAGTATGACAGTTAAAAAAGATATAATAAAATTAAATTCCGCTTTTCAGTCGGATAAAATAATAGAAGGCAGAGAGGAAAAAGTTAATTTTCAGAAAATAAAAACTAATTAAATTTAAAATGTATAAGAAATCCGCATATGCTGAAATTTTATACATCTACAAGTAAAAATTATTGTTGTTAAATGGCGCATATGCAAGATTCAACAACAGATACATAGGAAAATTCTATGTAAAATACCCTGCTTCTGTAAGTAGCTTTTTTAACAAGTGGATTGGCATACCAACAATGCTTTCTTCATCGCCTTCAATCTTTCTAACATATGATCTCAATATAGGATGCTGAACACCAAAGCCACCAGCTCGACCCAGTGGATCTCCGTTCTTAATAAAATTTTCAATCACAGATTCCGGAAACGGGTTAAAGAAAACCCGTGCTCTGTCAACCCCTTCATAATATTTTCCGGTAACGGTATCGTAAATAACAATAGCGGTCACACCTTCCGGTGCCACACCTGCGCTATATTCTCGCAGAAATTCCCGCGCTTCTTTCTTCGACTTCGGTTTTTCACGTGCTTTTCCACCACACACTGCAATAACATCGGAAGTAATCAGTAAAGCCGGTTCTTTTATATTAGAAATTAAAGCATTAGCTTTCGCCCGAGCGACAATAAGGGGTCTTTGATATGGATTATCTGTTTCAATTAATTTCTCATCAACGTCAGGAATTAAGATATCAAAAATATACCCAGCTTTTTCAAGAAAATCTTTTCTGTATTTTGAAGATGAGCCGAGAATTAATTTCATAAATTTACTTCGCAATTTGCGTTGCTTCGTCGAATTTGACGGAAAGAAGTTTAGAAGCTCCGTTACTACCTATCGTTACACCA
>MFTF01000025.1 GCA_001786745.1 Candidatus Nomurabacteria bacterium RIFCSPHIGHO2_01_FULL_36_23
TTTCAAAAGCGAAACCAGAGAATCCATTACTCACCGAACGTGTCCAGCTTATATTGGCTGGCGCTGAAATGACTAATGGATTTTCTGAATTAAACGATCCGATAGATCAAAGTGAACGTTTTGAAGCGCAAAGGAAATTAATTGAAATGGGGGATAAAGAGGCGATGATGCCAGATGATGAATTTGTGGAAATGCTTGAATATGGCATGCCTCCAGCTTTTGGTTTTTCTTATGGTGAAAGATTGTTTGCCTTTTTAATGAATAAACCGCTTCGCGAAACGCAACTCTTTCCGTTGATGAGACCTAGGAATATAGAATAAATTTTTCTTTATAAAATCAAAACCTCTAGAACTTTTGGTTCCAGAGAATTTCTTGGCGTTTTTTAAACGCCGATGTTATTGTACCCCCCACCAGAAATTCTGCGACTCTATTCCATTCTCCGTTTGAGATTGGAAGTGAGCTTCTGATGGGAGGTAATGTTCCTCTTTGTTTGCCAACGAGGAAGAACATATTAGAGAATAAAATAAATAGATATAAAAATCAATCTAAGTTATCCACAGGTGGGGCTTGGTGTTATTTTTGCGCCTAGTTTATAATGCTAATCAAGTGGGAAAAAGTGGGAAAAGTGTTAATAAGTAATTTTTGAGAAATTTATGTTAATAGGCGAATACATACATACCATAGATGAAAAAAACAGAGTTTCTTTGCCGGTAAAATTTCGCAAAGAAATGGGCAAGAAGATTATTATTACCCCGGGACTCGGTCAATGTTTGTTCATTTTTACAATCAAAGAATGGGAAAAAGTTTCAAAAAAACTTTCTGATGCGGATTCCAATTTGTCTTTTCTGAAAGCCGACCAAAGAAGTTTCAATAGATATATGTTTGGTCGAGCGGCCGAAGTGGACATTGACTCCATTGGCAGAATGCTGATACCGGAATTTTTACAAGAGGGGATACGGCTTAGAGATAAAGCGGCAATTATCGGAGTAAAGGATAGAGTGGAAGTTTGGAACGAGAAAGCGTGGTCGGAACAAAAAGAAAAAGTGGCCAAAGAAGCGGAACAATTGGCGGAAAAGCTTGGGAACGAGAAATGACAAGCATGCATAAGACAGTTCTTTTAAATGAAGCAATAGAAGGTTTAAATTTATCAAAAAATGCCGTTGTTATTGATAGCACGTTCGGAGGCGGAGGACATACGGCGGAAATTTGTAAAAGATACCCGGGCGTAAAAATAATTGCCTTAGACCAAGACAAAAGCGCTTTTAAAAAAGTGAAGGATAAATTTAAAAATTTAAATTGCAATATCACTTTTGTAAATGATAATTTCAGAAACATAGACAAAGTCTTAGAGAGAGAATCCTTAATATTTTCTTCGGTTCATCCAAGTTTGTCACACTTAGAAAATATCAAGGATTCTCTTTCTGGGGGAATAGACGGGATAATTTTTGATCTAGGCTTGAGTTCCGATCAACTGGAAAATTCTGGACGCGGATTTTCTTTTCTGAAAAATGAGCCACTGCTTATGACCATGAAAGAAAATCCGCGTCCAGAAGATGTAACAGCATCTGATGTCGTGAACACCTGGAGTGAGAAAAATTTAGCCGATATTATTTATGGTTATGGAGAGGAAAGATTCAGCCGGAGAATAGCGCGAGGAATCGTAGAAGCGAGAAAAAAGAAGAAAATTGAAACGACTTTTGATTTAGTAAAGATAATCGAAGACGCGGTTCCAGTGGTCTATAAAAGAGGAAGATTGCCAAAAAAATTGCACTGCGCGACTAGAACATTTCAAGCGATACGAATAGCGGTAAATGATGAGCTAACGACACTGGCAATAGGACTTGAGAAAGGGTTTAACGTTTTAAAAGCAGGGGGAAGAATGTCGGTGATTTCTTTTCATAGTTTAGAAGATAGGATTGTTAAGAAATTTTTTAAAGAAAAAGAAAAACAAGGTGAAGCAAGTTTAATAAATAAAAAAGTAATTTTAGCAAACAATGAAGAAATTAAGCAGAATCCTAGATCAAGAAGCGCTAAATTGCGAATTTTAGAAAAGACCACCGCCGTGGCGGGGCAAGTAAAATAAAAATAATGAGACAAATGGGTTTAAAATTAAAGATGTATGCAAATAATATAAACATAATAAACAATAACATTGAAAAGTTTGTATTGCGCATTATACTTTGGTCCTTCGGAGCGTTAGCAGTTTGGTATGTTTTACTTTTAGGTAATATGGTTTTTAATATTATAGAACGTCAACAGCTTGAAACCGATGCACGTGTTCTTTCTAGCGAAGTTGGAAATTTAGAGCTTATTTATCTGTCCATGTCTAACAATATTGATCTGGCTTTTTCGCGCTCTATGGGATTTAAAGAAATAAAAGCAAAATTCGCAACCCGTAAATCTCTTGGTTCCCTCGGCCGTAGCTCTATAGGCGAGGCTCTTGGCAGTATAAAAATGTTGCAAAATGAAATTTAGTTTTCTTTTTAGAACCAGGGTTATTCTTTTTTTTGTTGTGTTTTTTGCTTTAATTCTAATAGTCAAGCTTTTTTTTGTGCAAGTTGTGCAGAGTAATGCTTATAGAGAAATTGCTCAGCGTCAATACGCCACGCCTTCAAAAAATATTTATGAGCGTGGCAATATTTATTTTCAGCGAAAAGATGGACAACTTGTTTCGGCCGCCACGCAGACTTCCGGATTTAAAATAGCTATTGACCCCAATAAAATAGTTGATCCAGAAAACGTATTTAATAAAATAAATAAAATAGCCGCTCTTGACTATGATGAATTTATAACTAAAGCCGGAAAGAAAAATGACCCCTACGAAGAAATTGCGGGTCGTCTTAAAAAAGAAGAAGCGGATGCCATATCTCTGCTCAAAATTCCCGGTTTAAATATTTTTAAAGAAAAATGGCGCTTTTATCCTGGGGGTAATCTAGCTTCGCATTTACTTGGTTTTGTGGGATACAGAGACGATGAATTAAGCGGACGTTACGGTCTGGAGAAACAATACGACATAGAGTTAGCTCGAAATGATAATAATCCTTATGTAAATTTTTTCGCTGAAGTTTTTTCTAATGTGAATAAAACTTTGTTTAAAAATGAACCGCGAGAAGGAGATATTGTAACCACTATTGAGCCAGCGGTGCAGGGCTTTTTAGAAAAAAAGTTGCTGGAAGTAAAAGAAAAATATCAAATTGAATCTATCGGCGGAATAATAATGAATCCGAAAAATGGATCTATTTACGCAATGGGCATTAAACCTGATTTCAATCCAAATGATTTTTCTAAAGTTGAAAAAATTTCTATTTTTTCTAATCCTTTTATGGAATATGTGTTTGAATTTGGATCTATTGTAAAACCCTTGATTATGGCCGCTGCATTAAATGAGGGCGTGGTTAATGCCGATAGCGCATATAATGATAAGGGAGCTGTGGTAGTTGAAAAAAAAGAAATTTCTAATTTTGATAAAAAAGGACGGGGTCCAGGCACCAATATGCAAGAAGTTTTAAATCAGTCTCTTAATACTGGTATGGTTTTTGTAGAGCAGAAATTGGGTAAAGAAAGATTAAAAAGTTATTTGCTAGCTTATGGCATAAAAGACAAAACTGGAATTGATTTGCCAAATGAGACAAGTGGATTAGTCTCCAACTTATTAAACAGTCCTCGCGAACTTGAATACGCACAGGCTTCTTTTGGTCAAGGAATCTCTTTTACACCAATTGAAATAACTCGAGCGTTAGCTTCTTTATCAAATGGCGGGAATCTAGTTGTGCCACATATTGTCAGTAAAATAAAATATAATGATGGTACCTATAAAGAAATGAAATATCCCACTATACCTACTAAAATTACAAAAGAAACTTCTCAGGAAATAACTCGTATGCTTGTGAATGTGATGGATCAGTCGCTTAAGGGGGGTCTGGCAAAGCTGGAACATTTTAGCGTTGCGATAAAAACTGGTACAGCGCAGGTTGCGGATAATACTACTGGAGGATACTATGAAGATAGGCATACACATTCTTTTGTCGGTTATTTTCCAGCATATGATCCAAAGTTTATAATTTTTCTTTATGCCGTAAATCCAAAAGGTGTGTCTTATGCCGCAACGACCTGGGCTGATCCTTTCCTGGATATCACTAAATTTTTGTTAAATTATTATGAAATTCCGCCAGATAGATAACAGATAGCGCCTAAAGCCCTATCTGATAGGGCTTTAGGCGCTATCTGTAACAAAATTTATGAAAAATATACTAAAAAAAATCATAATTTATATTTTACAAATAGAGTCACGGCTCGTACTTTTTAAATATAAACCCAAAATTATCGTTATTACTGGATCAGTCGGCAAAACTTCCACCAAAGATGCAGTTTATGCGGTTATATCCAAAATATCATATGTCCGTAAAAGTGAAAAAAGTTTTAATAGTGAAATAGGTCTGCCTCTCACTATCTTGGGTTGTCCAAACGGATGGAATAATCCCGCTATTTGGCTGAAAGATATCGTTTGGGGTTTATGGCTTTTTTTATCACCTCATAAATATCCAAAATGGCTAGTGCTTGAAGTGGGGGTGGGCAAACCCGGAGATATGCGTCGCACTGCTTCTTGGCTTAAAACAGATGCGGTTATTATCACGGCAATAGGAAAAACTCCAGCCCATATTGAATTTTTTAATTCACGAAAAAATCTTATAGAAGAAAAAAGCGGACTTATAAAAACTTTAAAAAAAGACGGTCTTTTAGTGCTAAATGCTGATGATAAAACTGTGCTCGGAATGAAAACCCTCGCCCATAGCCATGGGAGCGAGGCAAAAGGCAAACATCATGTCGTAACTTTTGGATTTACGCAAGATGTTGATATTTTAGCTTCTGGCGACAGTATTTTTTATGATGATAAAGGGATTCCCAAAGGAATAATTTTCAGAATAGACGAGGGAGGAAATAGCATGCCTGTTATTATAGAAGGGGTATTCGGTAAAAATCATGTTTATGCGTCTTTGGGCGCGTTGGCATTTTCTTTTGGCTTAAAATTCAATATGTTAGATGCCGTAAATGCTCTTAAGAATTACGATATTTCGCCGGGGCGTATGCGTCTTCTGGAAGGAATTAAAGATTGCCTAATTATTGACGATACTTACAACTCTTCTCCTTTTGCTTGTGAATCCGCGCTTCAAACTTTAGGTGAAGTAAAATCTCAAGGCAGAAAAATCGCCGTATTGGGAGATATGCTTGAATTGGGTAAATATACGGAAGAGGCGCACAAAAATATCGGCAGAATTGCGAAAGAAAATGCAAAAATACTTATTGTGGTTGGTCCCAGGGCGCAAGCTATTAAAGAAGGCGCGATTGAAGCGGGGATTAATGAAGAAAATGTTTTTGAATTTTTAGATTCACATAAAGCGAGTGATTTTATAAAAACTTTTGTGCAAAAAAATGATCTTGTGTTGATAAAAGGTTCTCAGGGGATGCGTATGGAACGCGTGACGGAAGCGATACTTTTAGACCAAGAAAATAAAAGCAGGCTATTGGTCAGGCAGGATGATGAGTGGTTGGAGAAAAAATAATTCAAAAAACTCTGCCAGAAATGATGAAGCCCGTTGATGAGACTTGCGGATCTTTTTATATTTCCCCGATAAATTTTATCATCCATTTTTCAATTTTTTCTATTACTGCAAATAGATGTGGATATTTTTTTGTATGTTTATTTACCCATAAGCGTATTTTTGGAAAACACAAAGATATAAGAATAAAACCAATGGCCAAAAAAATAATTCCTTGCAAAAACGGTAAAACAAGACCTACCAAGCCCAGTAGTATAAAAATAATTCCAACGGTCAAAATAAGAACTTTTTTTACTTTTTTTTGCATCTGTGACCCTAATTATACGAGATTGGGACATCGTTTTCAATCAAATAAAGGTTTTTTCTGTGTTTTGATTTCATTATTTAGGTGTATAATATACAAATGAACAATAAAATTGTTAAAGAACTTAGACATCCAGTAACGATGCATCTGTTTTTTTTTGTTATTAATGATGGGTTATATATCTTTTTTTGAGTATAAGCTAGGTGTTGATAAAGAAATAATAATTATTAGCATAAGTGCCATGGGTGCTATTGCTGGTTACTTTATCACACACTTTCTAGAAATTGAACGTAAAAAACTTGAAGAAAAAACTAAACTTTACAGAGATTTAGTATCAAAATTAAGAATATTTATGTTTTTAGATAAAGATTCACAATTTAAAATTAAACTATTTGAAGATACTTATTACGACTCATGGCTTTATATTTCAACATCTGTTTATAATAAACTTCTTTCTTACCTAGGGCAGTATGAAGTTTGGCAAAAGGCACCAACAGAAGAAAATAAAAAAGAACTTAATAAAAAACTTATATCTTTAATGCAAGCTATTAGAGATGAGTTTATTTTTGACCAAAAAGCAAAATTCAAAAATTATATTTTTCAATAAATTGAACGTTTCGCGTGCTAATTTTATGTGGTCACCCTCCTCCGCTAAAACTGCAGACAGGCAAAGCAAGTTGCTAAATTAGTCTTTTATTTCTAAACGCAAATCCTGAACTCGATTTTAAATAAATTTCAAATTTATAAGCTTTCTCTTTATTAGTAAATGCACAATACCAAATTAATTTATATGGACCAGACCAAGATGTAAAATCAAAATTTCCAGAATTGTGTTCATTTATTCTTCTTTTTAAATTATCAGTTACCCCTGTATAAAATTTATTTATTTTTACACTTTTTAAAATATATACGTAATACATATCCCACTTCACTTTGTTTCGCGGGATCACCACTTCGCAAAGTTAATATTATTTTACTTAATAAATTTTTATTTTGTGCGTGCACCGCGTAGCCCCGTGAAGCTTTAGCGCAATGGGCGAAGTGGTGACCTCACGGAGAGTCGGACTCCGATTTAATCCTTGAGAAGGACTCGTCCTAGCCGTTAGACGATGAGGCCAATAGAAAAAATATAGCATTTTAACATAAATTTGTCCCTTTACAGATGAAGTATAATATGTTATATTTTTGTAAATTTTGTTCGTCGGAGGAGGGGAGTATGGACAGGGAAGGATCTAAATTTTTGGATGTGTTGTTGTGGATGATACTTTTTGTCATTCTGGTGATGGCGCGAGTAGTGGAAAAAGTTTTTTCCACGAAATTGTTTGTTGATGATGATACTAGACATAAGAAAGCATGAGGCCCAAAAGACCGGCAGTTGTTCCTTCAAGGGGCGTTGCCGGTTTAAAATTTACGGATAACTTTTTAAATTTTCCCCGTATAAGATTTTTGCATATGCAAAAATCTTATACAGGATGGTTTTTTATATTTTAATTTTTTTATTCTTCCAATTTTGGTTTCTCTACTTCAAACAATGAAAGCTCGGGCGATGCGCCGGCAATGCGGAGAACATCTTTATCTATTTTTTTTAACTCTTTATTTGAGGAATTGTAATGATTTACTACCGTACCTAAAGCGTTACCGAGCTTGTTGTGATATTCATCATAAGATTTTAAATGTTTGCCCAAATCTTCAACTTTTTTGATTATTTCTTTGGCAGATTCTTCTATTTGTAATGCTTTCAGACCCTGCAGAACGGTTTGTAAATATGCCAGAAATGAAGTAGGGGAAGTAATGATAACTTTATATTTTCCAGCGGCGCGCTGAATTAAATTCTCCGCATTTTCTTCTAAAGAGCCAACTTTATTGGTAAGCAAGTCATAGTAAATTGCTTCATGGGGAATAAACATAAAAGCAAAATCAGTCGTGCCTTGTGTCGGCTGGATGTATTTTGCCGTTTCCGTAATTCTATTTTTTAAATCATTCACGAAAATTGTTTCTAATTTCTTCTTTTCTGTCCCATCTTTTTCTTCCGCCATTTTATTGTAATTTTCCAGCGAGAACTTTGAATCTATCGGAATGATTTTATCTTTTACGAATACGACAGCGTCCACAATTGTTTTATCCGGGAATTCATATTGCATCTGATAGCTTCCGGGTGGGAGAACATTTTTTAAAACTGTTTCCAGATAATACTCACCCAAGATTCCGCGTTGTTTTGGATTTTTCAAAATATTTTCCAAACTTTGCAATTGATCGGCGAAAGAGATGACTTGTTTATTGGTCTCATCAAGTCTCGTTAATCTTTCCGTCACATCGCGAATTATTTTATTTGATTCAGAGGAATGAAATTTTAAGCTTTCATTGACTTGTTTATGTGATTCACCGATTTTATTATCTACTGTGCGCGAAAGTTCGTTAATTTGAGTCAGAATAAGATTCAACCCAATGTCATCTTTATTTCCATCTTTTTTTCTATTCAAAATAAAGTAGACAATAACGCCCCCCATAACGACCCCTAATATTATCCAAAGAATTTGCATAAGTATAGTTTAGCATTATTTCTCTAAATAATGCTTCAAGGTATAAATCCAATCTTCGTCAATGCCGTCGCCGTTGAGTTTTTGCTCCAAAAGCCATTCTAAATAACCCCTGTCTATTTTCATCACTTCTGCTATTTTTTTACCGTTGTGTTTTCCAAATTTGAAAGTGTGCAGAAGCGACGGGTGTGAAGAAATCTCTATCATTTTTTCTATTGCTTCTTCTTCGTTGAAAGTTTCACCCTCTTTCATTTTAGTTTTTAATCTTTCAAAAAGTTTTTCTAAAACCAAAACATCTCCCATCGCATCGTGCGCTGTGGCGTCTATTTCTATCTCAAGCAAGTATCGCAAATATTGCAAATTATATCTTTCTATTTTTTCTTCTTTGTCCAAATATCTGGCGATTCGCAGAGTGCAGATGAATTTTTTCGGTTCAATGCCTTCTTTTTTTATCATCAATAAATCAAAAGGCGCGTTGTGAGCAACGACGACAGTATTTTCATCTTCAAAAAGTTTTTTAATTTTTGGAAACTCATCACTTTCCTTGAAAGACGATTTATCAACAATCATTTTGTTTGTTATATGATGCACAGCCGATGCCTCCGGGAGAATTTTAATTTCCGGTTTATATAAACCGGTGAAAGTTTCACTGCCGTTCTTATAAGCAATCTGAATTAAAAAATCTTTATCCGTGTTACCCGTGGTTTCTGTATCAAAAAATATTAATTTGAACATAGTGCTATTTTAACACACTTCTGTTATAATTTTTTCTATGCTACACGAACAAATAAAAAACGGCATAAAGGAAGCAATGCTAGCGAGAGATACTGTTCGGCTAGAAACATTGCGCGCAATGATCGCTGGTTTTACCAACGAACTTGTCGCAAAGGGGAGAAAACCGAGTGAGATACTGGGAGATGAGGAAGCGCTCGCAGTGATTGCTCGTCTTTCTAAACAAAGAAAAGATTCAATCGAGCAGTTTAAAAAAGGGCAAAGAGATGATTTGGTGAAAGAAGAAGAAGCTCAGCTCGCAGTTTTGGAAACTTATTTGCCGAAATTGATGAATAAGAGTGAAATTGGAAAAGTAGCTCGGACCAAAAAAGAAGAATTGTCCATTAATGATGCTACAAAAAAGGGAATGCTCATGTCAGCTTTAATGAGGGATTTGAAAGGCAAAGCAGATGGAACTCTAGTTAAAGAAGTCGTAGATTCGCTATTTTAAAATGTGGGGCTTTAAAAAAAATTCAAGTAAAAAATTAGTAACACATAACGGATCTTTTCATGCCGATGATGTTTTTGCGGCGGCTGTGCTTTCAATCTACCTTGAAAAAAGAAGGGAGACCTTTGAAATAATTCGCACCCGGGATGAAGAAATTATTAAGACAGGTGATTATGTTTTTGATGTGGGGGGAATATACGATGCAGATAAAAACAGGTTTGATCATCATCAAAAAGACGGCGCGGGCAAGCGAGATAATAATATAGAATATTCATCATTTGGTTTGGTTTGGAAAAAATTTGGAATAGAACTTTGTAGTTCCCAAAAAGCTGTTGACACAATAGATCAAAAATTAGCCGCGCCAATTGACGCTTTTGATAATGGGGTTGATTTAGTGGAAAATAAATATGAAATATCGCCATATTTTGTACAACATCTAATTTTTGCAATGCGACCGACTTGGCGCGAAAATTTAACTGATGATAAAATGTTTTTTAAAAGCGCGACAATGGCAAAAGAAATTTTATCTCGTGAAATAATTCAGACACAAGACGTAATACTCGCGGAAGAATCAGTAATTGCTATTTATAAAAAAACAGAAGATAAAAGAATCATCGTTTTAAATAAAAATTATCCTTATGAATATATTTTACATGATTTTCCTGAACCCCTTTTTGTGATTTATCTGAGAAAGAACGATAATTTCTGGGTCGTAAAAACCATACAACAAGACCCAAAAACTTTCAATAGTAGAAAAAATTTTCCGAGCGTATGGAGCGGATTATGTTATGAAGAATTTCAAAAAATCACTGGTGTATCCGACGCTGTATTTTGCCATCGCGGACTTTTCTTGGCTGTCGCAAAATCAAAAGAAGGAGCGATTAAACTGGCGCAACTAGCTTTATAAACTTTATAACTTTCAACTTTGCACTAATTTATGGCCTTCATTGATGAAATAAAGATATACGCGGAGGCGGGTCGTGGTGGAGACGGCGTCGTGCGCTGGAGACAAGAAAAATTTGTGCCAAAAGGCGGACCGGCGGGAGGCGATGGCGGACGCGGCGGAAATTTTTGTGTCATCGGAGTGCGAGACATACATATACTTTCAAAATATAAAGCAAAAAAAAGTTTTATTGCAGGACGGGGTGAAAATGGTGGAAATAAAAGTTTGCATGGTAAAAATGGCGACGATTTTGTTTTAGAATTACCGATAGGCTCTATAATTACTAATCTTGGGACGGATGAAAAATGGCAGTTAATGAAAGAGGGGGAAAAATTTTTGCTTTTGAGGGGCGGGTATGGCGGTTTTGGTAATGAACATTTTAAAAGTTCTACTAACACAACTCCCAAAGAATCGCGCGAGGGACAAAAGGGCGAAAGTGGAAATTTTAAAATAGAGCTGGAACTCTTTGCCGACATAGGACTCATTGGACTCCCAAATGCAGGCAAGACCTCATTGCTTAATTTTCTCACCAATGCGCAAGCAAGAGTGGGAGATTATGCTTTTACTACATTGGATCCAAATTTAGGAGATTTTTTTGGATACATCATTGCTGACATTCCGGGAATTATTGAAGGGGCGTCAGAAGGCAAAGGCCTTGGGGTGAAATTTTTACGTCACATAAAACGTACGAAAATGCTCGCGCATCTTGTTTCTTTTGAAAATCTCAATCCCTCAAATTCTCTCGGGACCTCCGGCATGCTAAAAACTTACAAAGAAGTTAGAAAAGAATTAGCAAAATATGATAAGAAATTAAATTTAGGCGAAGAAGGATTATCTTTCAAAAAAGAGATGATAATTTTAACCAAAGCTGACACTGTTACTGACTCGAAAATTATAACAAAACAAGTAAAAGCATTTGAAAAAATAAAAATGCTTGCCCCAGCCAGCAAAGGCGGGGTTTTCGTGATTTCTTTATTTGATGATAAAATGGTGAAGAAGTTTAAAGACGAATTGATGAAAATTTTTAAAAAAACTTAAATTGTATTTACATATGGAAAAAAAATATTATTCAACTATCGGTTTGGAGATTCATGCTGAACTTAAAACAAACACCAAAATGTTTTGCGCCTGTGAGAATAACCCAGATGAAAGGAAGCCGAATGTGAATATTTGTCCAGTGTGTATGGCGCATCCGGGCGCGTTGCCGGTTTTAAACAAAAAAGCGATAGAGAATGTAATAAAAGTCGGGCTTGCGCTCGATGGTGAAATTGCGGATTTTTCGGAGTTTGATCGTAAAAATTATTTTTATCCAGATATTCCAAAAGGTTATCAGATTTCACAATATAGGTGCCCAATAGTTTCTGGCGGACATCTGGCGGATTTTGATATTACCCGTGTGCATTTAGAGGAGGACACAGCTACCAATAAGCACGACAGAGGCGATTACTCTTTAATAGACTTTAATCGCGCCGGTGTGCCGTTGATGGAGCTTGTTACTGAACCGCATACTTTTCAAAATTCCGATGATGCAGCCAAAATAACAGTAAAATTTGCTAAAGAATTGCAATTAATACTTTGGTACTTGGGCGTGTCAGAAGCAAATATGGAAAAGGGTGAAATGCGAGTGGAGGCAAACATTTCCATATCCACAGATTTTAAAAAATTAGGCACAAAAGTTGAAGTAAAAAATTTAAATTCTTTTAGAAGCGTAGAACGCGCGATAAAATATGAGATTGATCGAATGATTGAGTTGCAAGAAAAGAGAAAAGGGGATCAAATAGTGCAAGAAACACGCGGATGGGATGAAAATAAGCAAAAAACATTTTCCCAGAGGAAAAAAGAATCAAGCGAAGATTACAGATATTTCCCGGAACCCGATTTGCCGAAATTAAAACTACACGAAGCTTTTGATTTAGAAAAGATAAAGCAGGAATTGCCTGAATTACCAGAGGCGAAGCGTGCGAGATATAAAAAAGATTTTGAGATAAAGGAAGAGGATATTGAAATATATGTAAATGACCCCGATCTGGGTGTTAGATTTTCTGCTATCGCTAAAATTCTAACAAATAAAGAAAAAATCAAAATAGCTTCAAATTATATTGTTTCTGATTTTCTTGGGCTTAAAAAAAATAACCCAACAATTCAATTACCGAGTGCTAAAAATTTTGCTGAACTTGTAAATTTGTTTTCAGAAAATAGTATATCTTCTCGCGTAGCTAAGGATATACTAGCTATGATTGTAGTTAAAGATGAATCTCCTGAAAAAATTGCAACTGAACAAAATCTCTTACAGAACTATGACGAAGATGCATTTAAAATTTTTGCGCAGAAAATTATAGATGCAAATCCGAAAGTTGTTGCAGATTATAAGGGCGGAAAAGTGACTGCGCTTATGTCTCTCGTTGGACAAATTATGAAAGAAACAAAAGGTAGCGCAAATCCTACTTTGGCTAAAGACATTCTAATAAATATGTTAAAATAAATAGATGAAGACCTTGCGAGGATACGTAAAAGAAGCGGAAGAAAAAAGCGTGGCTATCGGACATTTTAATATTTCAAACATGGAAGGGCTTCACGCTATTTATAATGCGGCAAAAAAACTGAATGTTCCTGTAATCATTGGTGTTTCGGAAGGAGAAGAAGCATTTGTGGGCCGAGAAGAAGCCGTTGCTCTTATTTGCGCATTTCGTAAAAAAGATGATTATCCGATATTTTTAAATGCTGACCACCATACTAGTTTTGAAACAGTTAAAAAAGCCATTGACGCGGGTTTTGATGCTGTGATTTTTGACGGAGCAAAATTAAGTTTTGAAGAAAATGTAAAAATTACCAAACAATGCGTGGAGTATGCTCGCAATGTAATAAAGGTGACGGGTAAAGATATTTTAGTCGAAGCCGAGCTTGGATATATTGGTACCGGTTCAGATATTAAAGATACCATACCTGAAGGCGCGGGAGTTTTGACAAAACCCGAAGAGGCAAAGAAATTTACTGAAATGACAGGTATAGATATGCTTGCTCCATCCGTCGGTAGCATTCACGGACTGATAAAAAGTGGAAAGCCGCATATTAATACAAAGTTAGTGGCGGAGATAAAAAAAGTCACTGGAATTCCTCTTGTATTGCATGGGGGATCGGGATTACATGATGAAGATTTTACAAACGCTATTAAGGCGGGCGTTTCAATCATTCATATCAATACTGAAATTCGTATTGCTTATGACGAGGCGTTGAAAAAATCTCTAGCCAGTAATCCCAACGAAGTCGCGCCTTATAAAATATTACAACCTGCCGTGGATGCTATGGAAAAAGTGGTGGCAAATAGATTAAAACTTTTTAATGGAATGAAATAGATTTATCATTCCAATGTTCTATAGAATGTTGGAATGGAAAACATGAAAAATAAACTGAAATATAGAAAATTAGAAAGAATTGTCAAAGGCTTTGCAAACCATAGAAGATTGCAGATTCTTGAGTTATTATATAAAGAACCAGAGTTATCAGTTCAGGAAGTTGCCGAGAAACTAAAATCGGAATTTAAAAATATTTCTGCTCATATTACTAAAATGGCTATAGCCGGATTAGTAATGAAAAGAAGTGAAGGTAATATTGTTCGGCATAAACTTACAAAACGTGGTAAAAGTATTCTAAAATTCGTTAGAATTATAGAATAGATATATTTTTTTGTGAAAGAAGAAATACAAAATTTTTTTAGAGGGGAAGTGGAAGATGATGAAGAAACGCTTGTGAAATATTCACACGATGCGAGTCTTTTAGAAGTGCGACCGGATCTCGTGCTTTTTCCGAAAAACAAAGAAGATATAAAAAATTTAATGAAATGGGTCGGGGAAAATAAAAATAAATATCTTAACCCCGCCAACGGCGGGGCGAGCCTCTCTATCACTGCCAGATGCGCCGGTACGGATATGTCTGGCGGGGCGATTGGAGAATCTATAATTTTAGATTTTACTAGACATATGAACAAATTAATTGGCGGGCCACTGCCTTTAGATAATTTTTCTAAGAAAAAAACCAATCAGAAATTTCAGAATTATCCTTTAGTTCCGTCTTATATAACTGTCCAACCCGGAATGTTTTATAGAGATTTTGAAAAAATAACTTTAGGGAAAGGATTGATATTGCCTTGTTACACAGCTTCTAAAAGTTTAAACGCGATGGGTGGAATGTATGGCAATAATGCGGCCGGAGAGAGAACTTTAAAATATGGCAAGGTTGAAGATTATGTTTTAGAAGCGAAGGTAATTTTTTCTGATGGAAATGAATATATTGTAAAACCCCTATCAAAATCAGAACTGGAAAATAAAATGGCGCAGGATAATTTTGAAGGAAAGATTTATAAAAATATTTTTAGTTTGATAAATAAAAATGAAGAAGAAATAAAACAAACAAAACCGAATGTCCATAAAAATTCTGCCGGATATTATATTTGGAATGTTTGGAAGAATCAATCCCAAAATAATTCTTCCAGCTTAACCCTTCCCGGAGTACCGGGTGGGACTTACGCTGTTGCGAATTCTTTTGGAACTGATTCTTTTGATTTAAATAGACTTCTCGTCGGTTCTCAGGGAACTTTGGGCATTGTCACAGAAATAACTTTTAAACTTATACCGGACAATAAATATTCAAAACTTGTAGCTATTTTTATGAATGACGTAAAACCACTCGGTCGTTTAGTGGATGAAATACTAAAACTTAATCCGGAAACGTTAGAAGCCTATGATGACAAGACAATGAAGTTGGCGGTTAAATTTTTCCCAGATTTTCTTAAGAATAAAGGATTTATTGGAATGATAAAATTTATGTGGAGTTTTTTACCGGAATTTTTTATGATGATCGCTGGCGGTTTCCCAAAATTAATTCTTTTGGCTGAATTTGCGGGAGATGATGAACTAGAAGTAAATAAGCAATGCATCAAACTTCAAGAAAAAATCAAAGATTTTAAATTAAAAGTTCACATTACAAGAAATCAGACAGAGGCCAATAAATATTGGGATATTAGGAGAGAAAGTTTCACATTATTGCGCAAACATGTAAAAGGCAAGCGTACTGCTCCATTTATTGACGACATTATTGTTCGCCCAGAATTTTTGCCGAAATTTCTTTCGGAATTGAATAATATTTTAAGCAAATATAATTTGACTTTTACGCTTGCAGGTCATGCCGGAGATGGGAATTTTCATATTATTCCTCTGATGGATTTTAAACGTTCCGATACCGCGAAGATTATTATGGAACTCTCCGAGAAAGTTTATGATTTGGTAATAAAATATCACGGCTCAATTACTGCCGAACATAATGACGGGCTCATCCGCACGCCATATTTGCCTAAAATGTATGATGCAAAAATTATAGAAATTTTTTCTGAAATCAAAAAAATTTTTGATCCGCAAAACATTTTTAATCCCGGCAAAAAAGTCCCTACGAAATCAGAGGGGGGGACGAAAGAATACATAGCTGGTCATATTGCGGTGGAACATCAAGCAATACATAGAGTTTAAATTTGCTTTTTATTTTTTTTTATGTAGAATGTTCTTATGTTTGCAATTAAAGCTGGTAAGAGGGATTTAAATGTAAAATTAGACACTTTACGAAAATCTGGGGAAATCCCGGCTGTTTTTTATGGAATGGGAAAAGCAACAACTTCCATCTCAATTCCAACTATTTCGTTTAAAAAAATCTGGCGCGAAGCGGGAGAATCTTCGGCTGTTCAAATTTCAATGCCTAGTGGCGACATCGATGCGCTTATTCACGAAGTGCAGGTGGATCCAGTCACCGATGAACCGATACATGTGGATTTTTTGGCGATAGACATGAAAAAGAAAATACGCGTTAAAATTCCACTTGAATTTTCAGGTGTTTCTGAAGTTGTTAAGAGTGGCATAGGAACTCTGGTGAAAGTGCTTCACGAAATTGAAATTGAAGCATTACCCAAAGATCTCCCCCACAATCTTATTGTTGATATATCTAAACTTGAAACTTTGGATAATAATATTTTTGTTTCGGATATAAAATTACCAACGGGAGTTGTTGCTATTGTCAATTTAACTGATATTGTAGCTTCTGTGGTTGCGCAAGTGGAAGAAAAAGAGGAAATTATCATGCCGATTGATTTGTCGGCTATTGAAGTAGAAAAGAAAGGCAAGAAAGAGGAAGAGGGAGTTGAAGGAGAAATCGCCACTGCTTCTGTTGTTGAAGAAAGAACACCTGCCCGCAATGCTTCGCATAGCGATGCGGGCGGGGAAAAAAAAGACAAAAAATAAAAAAATTATGTTATAATGAAGACTATGGTGAAGAAAACCGTAATTTTTTTTGTTTTAAGCGCGATTTTTTTAGCTTTTTTTCCGTTCCAAGCGATGGCTGTTTTTGATTGTTTAAAATTAACTACTTCTTCCAGCCAAGCAGATAAAGATTATTGTAAAAATGAACTGGCGCGAATAGAAGCAGAACTTATAAAATTATTAGATTTGCAGAAAAAACAACAAAAACAAACAGGCACGCTTGTCGGCGATGTAAATTATTTAACCAGCCAGATTAATGCCCTAAAAACGAAAATTAAAGCCAGGTCTCTGGTTATTGCGCAACTAAAAGTTTCTATTACCGAAAAAGTTAATAAAATTGAATCACTTTCTGAAAAAATAGATCGCGAACATGAATCCTTAGCTCAACTTCTTAGAAATACAAACGAATTTGACAATAAAACTATAGTTCATTTAATTCTTTCCGACGACAGTATTTCCAATTTTTATAGTAACTTGGAATCTTATGCCTCAATTAAACAAGCCGTAAAAGCATCTGCGGATATTATTAGGGGAATAAAAAAAGATACTGAAATTGCAAAAACAGATCTTGAAAAAAAACAAAATGCGGAGACGGATGCAAAAGTTGAATTAGAAAATGCTCAGAAAAAAGTTGCGCAATCTGAAACTGAAAAGAAAAAACTTTTAACTATTTCCAAGCAAACAGAGGCTGCTTATCAAAAACTGGCTGCAGAAAAAAAAGCCCGAGCTGATAAAATTCGCGCTGCGCTTTTCCCGCTTCGCGATACGAAAGCCATTCCGTTCGGTACAGCTCTTCAGTATGCAGAAGAAGCGCAAATAAAAACAAGAGTTCGTCCGGCATTTTTGCTTGCTATCATAACTCAAGAGACGAATTTAGGGGCCAATGTTGGTACTTGCAATCGCGCTGATGATCCGCCAACTAAAAGCTGGGAGAATATTATGAAGCCCGAACGCGACCTAGAACCGTTTAAGCGAATTACTTCAGCGTTGGGAATTAATCCTTTTGGCACTCCGCTTTCTTGTCCCCAAGGGGGTGGCTGGGGTGGAGCGATGGGTCCTTCTCAATTTATTCCTTCCACATGGGAACTTTACGCAAAAAAAATTGCTAGCGCTCTGGGCCTAAGCGGAATGCCGAATCCTTGGGAACCGGAACATGCTTTTATGGCCTCCGCCATTTATTTAGGAGAATTGGGGGCAAGCAATGGAGGCTATACTGCCGAAAGGACAGCCGCGCTCAAATATTATGCCGGTAGCAATTGGAATAAAAAAGCCAATGCTTTTTATGGAGACGGTGTGATGAAAAAAGCGGTAGAAATTCAAGCTAACATAGATTTGCTTTAAGATGAAAATCGTGATAGTTTTACAAGGACAGTCCTTAAAGAAGTTTCCCCAAGGACTGTCTTTGATTGGAATTAGATGAAAAAAGACATACATCCTAAATATGATTTAAAAACTAAAGCGACCTGCGCTTGCGGGGCGGTTTTTGAAGTGGGTTCAACTATGCCTGAAATCAAAATAGAAATTTGCAGTCAATGCCATCCTTTCTATACGGGCAATGAAAAAATTATGGATACCGCTGGACGGGTAGAACGTTTTAATAAAAGGAAAGCTCTTTCTTTGAAAGTAAAAAAATAAATTAGATACTTTTTCTTAGGTCCTCGGAAAAAATCCCCAGACCATTCGAAAAAGCATTTAATTTATTTTTTTACTTTAAAATTTTATGGATTGGCAAGAGTGGAAAAAAAATCAAGAAAACGTGGAACCGGAATCTCGCCAGGGAGAGACTAATGAAGTGGTGTTAGAAGTGCGCGCTGGCGCTGGGGGCGATGAGGCGTCACTTTTTGCTTGGGAACTGGCGCATATGTATGAAAAATTTGCGGAATTAAAAAAATGGCAATGGAAAACAAATTATGAATCTAAAAGTGATTTGAATGGCTACAAAGAAGCAAGTTTTGAAATAAAAGGCAAAGATGTTTTTAAAATGTTGCGTTATGAGACAGGAGTGCATCGAGTGCAGAGGATACCAGCGACAGAAAAAAATGGCAGAGTTCATACATCCACTGCATCTGTGGCGGTGCTTCCAATTAGAAAAAAAATAAATTTTGAAATAAATCCCGCCGACATTGAAATGGAATATTCTCGTTCTGGCGGAAAGGGCGGGCAGAATGTCAATAAAGTTGAAACAGCCGTTCGCGTTATTCATAAACCAACGGGATTGGATGTTCGTTCCACCAATGAAAGAAGCCAGCTGGCGAACCGAGAAAAAGCGATGATGATTTTAACCGCCAAATTGCAACAATTAGAAGAAGAGAAAGAGGCGAAAAAATATGCGGGACAACGCAAAGAGCAAATTGGCACGGGCGATCGTTCCGAAAAAATCCGCACTTATAATTTTCCGCAAGACCGCATAACAGACCATCGAATTAAAAAATCTTGGCATAATTTACCGAAAATAATGGAAGGTGGAATAGAAGAAATCATAGAAGCTATAAACTCTGGTGAAATTGGCAACGAAAGAGATGAATAAAAATTGCTTTTCATTTTAGATATGTTATGCTTTGTGGGTAGGGTCTCATTTAGCGAAATAGAGTTTCTACGATTTATTAGGTAGTTTTTTGTCCCTTTTAGTAAAAAGGGAAGAAGATAAAATATGGCTACAAAGCTATATGTAGGGGGACTCCCTTACAGCACACAAGAGGATGCTCTCAAAGAGCTCTTCGCACAAGCTGGCAATGTTGTTTCAGCTGTGATTATTATGGACAAAATGTCCGGTCGTTCAAAAGGTTTTGGATTCGTAGAAATGTCATCGCAAGATGAGGCTCAAAAGGCTATCTCCATGTTCAATGACCAAGAATTCGAAGGACGCAAACTTACTGTCAACGAAGCTCGTCCAATGGAAGCTCGTCCATCGCGCACAGGCGGTAATGACAGAGGTGGATACGGTGGAGGAGGAGACGGACGCCGAGAATACTAATTAAAATTTTTAGGCAAAAAACCACCCGACTGGGTGGTTTTTTGTTTGTGTTGGTGGTCAGGATGTGAGCGTGGATGGGATCGAACCATCGGCCTCTGTCTTATCAGGACAGCGTTCTACCACTGAACTACACGCTCAATACAAAAAACTATAACAAAAATAGCGTATATCTGCAAACTATTCCTGATCACAGTTTCCATTCTATTTTAGTTACGAACAAGAGCTGAAGAAATTATGGAAAATTAAGTAGTTACGAGTAATAAATGCATAGATTGCTATATTTTTGCATAGTTTTGTATAATACTTGCATAGTTTCATATATTATGCTACTATCTCTTTTATGGAAGAAAAACTATTAACAATTACGCAGGCGGCTGAGATTCTAGGGGTTTCTCTTGATACTTTACGTCGCTGGGATAAAAGTGGTAAATTAGTTGCGATAAAAAAGGATGGTGGCACACATAGGTATTATCATGAAAAGGATTTGGAAATATTTGCCAGCGATCTTTTTAAGTTTGCTTCTGAATGGATACAAAACGGTGTTGAATTCCCAGGTACTTTTTATTGTCCAACAAGCTCAATTTTTAATGCTAGACTGACGAAAATGGAATACGCGCTCATGCAAAAGCCGGGATTTGAAAAATTATATTCCTTGATCACGTTAATTGCTGGAGAGATTGGCGATAATTCCTTTGCTCACAACTTGGGCAAGTGGCCGGATACTGCGGGAATATTTTTCGGCTACGATCTTGAAAAGCGTATAATTGTTCTTGCTGATCGCGGATTGGGTATTTTAGAAACGTTGCGACAAGTTCGCCCAGAACTTCCTAGTCATGTGGTGGCGGTAGAAGTCGCCTTCACTGAATTTATTTCTGGTCGAGCGCCAGAGAAACGGGGAAATGGTCTTAAGCTTGTTCGTGAGGTTGTCACTGATCAGCCATTTGACCTATTCTATACCAGTGGTGATGCTGAAGTGCGTATGCAAGGTTCCGATAAAGTATTTCGTGTTACGCGTGGTCAGCGTATCGTGCGAGGATGTTTAGCAAAAATAGAGTTTTAACAAATAATCCGCCTTCGCTAAAACTATGGCGAGATAAAGAAAATATATGAAATTACAACTAGAAAAATTTGGCAAAACATTAATATCGCGAGAATTGGGTAATGAAGCCCTTAAGGCATTTCAGCCAACTCTGCGTGAGATATCTGCGGATGAAAAATTGGAAATAGATTTTTCCGGCGTATTGACATTGTCACCATCATGGGCGGATGAATTTTTAAGTCCGCTACTTAATCAGTTAAGTGATAGATTAATCCTCTTGCCGAGTGATAATCTTTCAGTGCATGCGACACTCAGAATTTTAAGGGAGGCTAATAAGCGGAATTTTAAGATGAAATAATATGTACGAATCGGAAACAAAAGCGCATATAAGCAATATTGAAAATGGCAATAAAAACCTGACATTTCCAACCATTACGAAATTGGCAAAAGCACTCGATGTTTCTGTTAATGAATTACAAAAATAATTACATGGATAAAGAACTCACAAAACAAAATATTCAAAAACTAGTTGATAAATATGAAGCTATTAAAAAGGGCGGTAAGTTAAAAACTTATTCCGAAGAAGATACAATTCAAGGATTTATTTTACCCCTTTTTGAAATACTTGGATGGGATATTAGAAATAAAGAAGAAGTTTCATCGCAAGACCATATAAAAGGTTCTGGTCGTCCTGACCATACATTCAAAATAAACGGAATAACACAATTTTATTTAGAATCTAAAAAACTTAACGAGGATTTAGACAATGAAAAATTTGCTTTTCAGACAATAAATTACTCTTGGAATACAGGTGTGACTTATGCAGTTTTGACCGATTTTGAGAGTATCAAAGTATTTAACGCTCAAAGAATTGATAAAACAGAGTTGATGGATAAGCTTGTTTTTGAACTTTCTTACGATAAATATGTTTTTGATTTTGAAACACTCTGGCTTCTTTCTAAACAAGAATTCAGAGATAAGAAATTAGATATTTTTGCAGAAAAACACGGCAAAAAAGAAAAATCTGTTTCTGTGTCTACGATTATAAAAAAATTAAATGAGGATATGCAATGGTGCAGAAAAAGACTTACAGAGTCATTTGAAACTTGTAACGCTAGTAAAAATATCCCTAAAGATTTATTAGACGAGGGCGTGCAAAAACTTTTAGATCGGTTGATTTTCCTTAGAGTTGCAGAAGATAGGGATGTAGAACCAAACATATTAAAAAACCTTTTGCGTGAAGCTGAGACTTCAAAAGAATATACACCATTCCAAGCGATGGTAGCTACTTTTCGTAAACTAGACAAAGTTTATAATTCAAATCTTTTTTCTCGCCATTATTTCGAAGAATGGGAAGAATGGGATGGAGGTTTAAAAGAAGTTATAAACAGGTTATATGGGAAAAAGGGTTATTATGAATATAACTTCAAGGAAATGCCCGCAGACGTTTTAGGTAGTGTATATGAAAGTTATTTAGGATATAAGTTATTAAGTAAAAATAGTAAAAATAAAAAACTTTTTGGGAACGAAAAGGAAACAATAATACATAAAGACGCAAAGAAACGAAAAAAACAAGGCATATACTACACTCCTCTTTTCGTTGTGGATTATATCGTTCAAAATGCTTTAAAACCGGTACTTGATAAATGTACCAGTGTTAATGATTTAAAAAAGATAAGGGTATTAGATCCAGCTTGTGGTTCTGGGTCTTTCTTGATAAGAGCCCTTGAAGCAATAACAGAAAAGTATAAAGAATTTGGCTCCAATAGTGAATATATTAAACGTCAAATAATTACTGAAAATATTTTTGGTGTTGACCTTGATACTCAAGCCGTAGAAATTGCGCGTTTAAATTTACTTATAAACTCACTTGATAAACAAGGTGCGTTACCAAAACTCGATAAAAATATAAAGAATGGAAACTCTCTTATTTCAGGCACTGATGGAGAAATGGAAAAACAATTTGGTAAAAATTGGCGTGATCAAAAGCCGTTTAATTGGCAAGAAGAGTTTCCTGAAGTTTTCAAACAAGGTGGTTTTGATGTAATTATTGGTAATCCACCTTATATAAAAGAATTTGTTAATAAGGAAGCATTTGATGGCTTGCACGATAATCGATATTATCAAGGAAAAATGGATTTATGGACAATGTTTGCTTGTATTTCCATAGATTTATTAAAAAACAATGGAGTAATGGGTTTTATTGCCCCAAATAATTGGGTAACAAATGCCGGAGCAAGCATTATGAGAAATAAAGTTCTCACAGACGGAGAATTGAAAACTTTTATTGATTTTGGAGATTATAAAATTTTTGAGCAAGCTGGGATTCAAACTATGATTTATGTTTTTGAAAAGCAGAAACCAAATGAGAAATATTTTATAGAATATTTAAGGATTAGTGATAAAAATACTAGTGAGGAGAAATTAGTTCTTGATATTTTTGACGAAAAACAAAAAATTGAGATTGAACCAAAAAAATTGATTGATAAAAATATAACTTTCTCTAATCAAGAATCTAGTTCAATTTTTGATAAAATAGAAAGTAAAAGAAATTTTGAATTAACAGATAAAGAAGTTGGACAAGGGATAGTATCCCCACAAGAATACGTTATAGAAAAACATCTATCTTTTTTACAAAATGCGAGAAATGGCGATGGTATTTTTGTTCTTAAACCTGATGAAGTTGAAAATTTAAAACTTAGCGATAAAGAAATAAAAATTATAAAACCATTTTATACCACAAACCAAATGTCAAGATACTACGCAAATTCAAAAAATAAATCATTTATTATTTATGCTAATAATGAAGTAAATAAAAATATAGATAAATATCCAAAGATTAAAGAACATTTACGAAAATTTGCATCAGTTATAACTTCTGATTTTGCACCTTTTGGTTTACATCGTGCTCGGGATGAGAAATTTTTTATTGGACCTAGCATATTTTCAATTCGTAAAACTGAAAGACCGCAATTTTCTTATGTCGATTTTAGTTGTTATGTTTCTCAGACATATTTTATTATTTCAACAGACAGAGTAAATCTTAAATTTCTAACAGGGCTACTTAATTCAAATCTTATATATTTTTGGCTTAAAGCCAAAGGAAAATTACAGGGTAATCTTTTACAAGTTGATAAAGGCCCACTTATGGATATACCAATATGTGTCGGTAATGAAACACAACAAAAACAAATTGTTACTTTTGTAGATAAAATGATTACTCTTAATAAAAAACTTCATGAAACACCAGAAAACTCAAATGGACGGGAAAACATAAAATCTGAAATAGAAAAAACCGATAAAAAAATTGACGAAGAAGTCTATAAGCTTTATGGATTAACGAAGAAGGAGATCAAAATAATAGAGGATAATAAATAATTAAAAAATCAGATTTATGGAAAATAATAAAAAAATCATTATTAAAGTCCGAGCGGTTATTTTACACGAACGAAAACTTTTGGCTGTGCGACATCCTCACGATACAAGCTTTGCTGCGCTTCCGGGTGGTCATTTAGAATGGAGAGAAG